>QOAB01000088.1 GCA_003978285.1 Candidatus Thioglobus sp. | reverse complement strand
TACCTGTGGTTATGGCTATTAAAACTAACAAGTAAAGCTTAGGCCAGCTTGCCTCTGTACAAGCCTGCAGCAGACTCTTTCTCTCCAAGGTAGACAAGTACCTTACTCGATGATTATCCTCTGATTTAGAAGGAATTAACCTAACAGGATTTGATGTCAAATTGTACTGCCTACAAGCATAGTTGAATACGACCGAAGCAACTGCTTTGTAACGATTATAGGTAGCATTTGAAAGATGGTCAGGAAGGCAATCCAAGGCGTTATAAATATCAGAACTAGAGATATTGTTTACTTGTTTAATACCGATATGCTTAACCAAGAATTCCAACTTGGCAGCTCGCTCTTTCGGTTGTTTAACAGAGCACTCTTTAACTAAGTAATCCCCTGCTAACTCTTTAAAAGTAAGCTTATTATCAAGAGATGTAAACGCTATTTGCTCTCGAATATTACCCTCAATCTTTTGAGAAAACTGTACCGCCTCTTTCTTAGTGGGAAATGTTTTGGTAATTGCCTTCATTCCACTCTTGCGAATTAACACTCTGTAAACAATACCTTTAGCACGACTTATCTTCTGAATCGTAGACATAAAAAAACCTCCTTAGTGTACACAAAATGTACATTTCTGGAGGTTTTGATAGATAAGGTTTACGTAAAACCTTATGAGAATTGGCTCCTCGAGGTGGGCTCGAACCACCGACAAATGGATTAACAGTCCATTGCTCTACCAGCTGAGCTATCGAGGAATAAAAGGGAAATTATAACGGAATCTAGATTTGAGTCAATCTAAAAATCAGTTATTTAGTGTTTTATTTAACTAGTAAGAGGGTGCAGGGAAATAGTTACCATTAGCAGGTACATAACCTAAGTAACCTTGTCTACCATAACCTTCGTAACGGCCCTTACCTCTTGTCTTACCATAATTGTCAACCTGACCTCTATAGTATTGGTCGGCATTACCTGTGGCATAGTTTTTTCCTTGCCCAGAGATACGATTTTGCAATTCACCTGCATACTTGCCGTCTGCACGTGCATAGCCAGTGTTTTCTGTCTTATTGTTGGTTTTAAAATAAAGACTGATATCAGTATCATTTGCCCAGTTATTTACTGTACTCATTGGACCCCAATCAGCATCTGAATTCATCGGGCCGAAATTAGTCATACTGTCCATCGGGCCGAAATTTGATCCCGAATTAAAAGGACCCCAATTAGTCATGCTGTCCATCGGGCCGAAATTTGATCCAGAATTAAATGGCCCCCAGTTAGAGCCTGAATTAAATGGGCCAATATTAGAATTAGAGTTGGAGTTGGAACTAGAGCCCCATGGCATCCAAGAGTCAATTAAATTATCACCACCATTATTAGTGTTGTTGTCCCATGGCATCCATGGTGCTGCACTAGTAATACTAGAAACTAATAAAGTGATTGTAAATATTATTTTTGTCATGTTGTTCATTTTATATTCCCCAAAATAAAAAATTTCTTTTGCATATATTATACACTAATTATATTATAATTTTATAATATATTAACAATAGACGAAAAAAAGAGATGCCTAAGCACCCCTTTTTACTAATTAATTTTAAAAATTAATTATTTTGCAGCAGCTGGCGCTGGCACAGCAACACCGCGTCGGTAGTTATTGTCTGCAGCACCTGAAGCCATTGCATCTAGATAGCCTTTAGCGTAAGCGTCAGCTTGGCCTTTAGCGAAACCATCAGCAGCACCCTTAGCGTAAGCATCAGCCTTACCAGAAGCATTTGCACTACCTGTACCAGAAGCAGAACCGTCAGCAGCACCAGAAGCGTTAGTGTCAGTAGAGTTCTTAGTGTCGAACTTAAGACCGAAGTCTGTGTTGTTCATCCAGTTGTTACCACCCTGGAAAGGACCCCAATTTTGAGCGCCGTTAAAAGGACCCATGTTAGAACCACCGCCGAATGGACCCCAGTTGTTACCACCAGAGAATGGACCCCAGTTAGAACCGCCGTTAAAAGGACCCATGTTGTTACCACCTGAGAAAGGACCCATGTTGTTACCACCTGAGAAAGGACCGAAGCTGTTGTTGCCGTAGCCATTATTGTTATTATGCATGAATGCAGATGCAGACGTTGCTGCAACTACTGTAGCGATTGCTACTGCTTTTACTAAAGTTTTCATAGTTATCTCCATATATTTAGTTATAAAAAAAGAGGAAAGAATACCAACAGAATATCAATATTCAGCTGCGAATTATACTAATTAATAATGCGCTTTACAACCAATATTTATACATTTTTAAATTTACAATCGCCCAATAAAAAACCACCCTCTCGGGTGGTTTTAGCTTGGCTACTTAGTGGGCCTAAGCTCACTAAGTGATGCTAGCGAGGTTAAGTAATAAATTACTTAGCTACTTCAGTTGAAGTTGCAGTACCTGCAGCTGTTGCATCAGCAACACCTTTAGCGTAAGCGTCAGCTTGTGCCTTAGCAAATGCATCAGCTTGACCTTTAGCGTATGCATCAGCAACACCTTTAGCGTTAGCATCAGCAACACCAGTAGCAGAACCGTCAGCAGCGCCAGAAGCGTTAGTGTCAGTAGAGTTCTTAGTGTCAAAGTTCAAACCGAAGTCAGTGTTGTTTAACCACTTGTTACCACCCTGGAAAGGACCCCAGTTTTGAGCGCCGTTAAAAGGACCCATGTTAGAACCACCGTCGAATGGACCCATGTTGTTTCCACCAGTAAATGGACCCATGTTAGAACCAGAGTTCATAGGACCGAAGTTAGAACCTGAACCGAAAGGACCCCAGTTGTTAGAACCGTTAAAAGGACCGAAGTCGTTAGAACCGTTGTTGAAGAAACCAGCAGAAGCTGATGTAGCAGCTACTAAAGTAGCGATAGCGATAATTTTTTTCATGTTAATCTCCTAGATTAATTATTTTTAAATTTAACACCCTCATTATTAAGGTGTTTTAAGTATCAAGCATAGTTGCTCTGATGGGGTGCATTATACAGTAACTATATAAGAAGTCAATAATATTATAATATATATTTGCAAAAAAGCCACAAGTATCACCACACACCCTACTACGACAACAACTAGTGTAATTAATAAAGTTTGTAAATAATCAAAATAGTCAAATAAACCCATGAAAAATGATCAAAAATAGCCAAAAACTAGATGAAAATACCTTAATTTAAGGTTCTTAACGGTCTATTAATGGGGTTTTTGCTTGAAAAAGCTGAGTTTAGCGTGATGTTTGGGAAATTTTATAAATAATAACAATGAAAGGTTTGTTGTTAATTAAGTATAGATCTATAGGTGATAAAAAACCAGCCGCAAGGGGCTGGTTTTAATCGTCATATTTAAAATAGTTTATTACTTAATAATTTTACGTGTTGATGATGCGGCTGGTGAAAGTGCATAACCCTGCTTTCCATAAATATTACTTCTATCACCAAAGACATCATTTGTCTGCTGTAAAGCGTGATCCCTAAGCACTCTACCAACACCAAAAGTTTCAGCCTTGGCGCGCACATAGCCATCTGACAAACCAAAGGCTGCAAAATCATCAACAATAAATTTTTTACTTTGGTCGCCAACTTCTTGCAGTGTTGAGGCAAAATCTGTTTCCTTTAGCCAGTTACTTGGCTCGACTCTATCTTGAAAACTAGGCATGGTGTCAATCGGTCGAAACACTGGGTTTTGTCTATACTGCGTTAATGATTGAGGGCGAGCACCATAACGACTTAAATTCGCCGCATCGTTTCTAGGGCCCCAGCTACCGCTAGTGCCAAAAGGGTTCCAATCAGAATTGTTAGCCCAAGGCGCTTGATTGTTATAACCGGTGCCCACACCAAAAGGCGACCAATTACTGTTGTTTCCATTCCAAAATGCACTCACAGTGCTTGAGGATATTACTAATATAGTGATTAAAAACTTCATTCTTCTCAATAGAAAGATATATATAAATCAAATTATACAATAGGTCATACAAATAAAAATAAAAAATAAATAGATGGTGCCGATGGCCAGAGTCGAACTGGCACGAGCGTAGCTCACTACCCCCTCAAGGTAGCGCGTCTACCAATTCCGCCACATCGGCAATAAGGTTTAGAACTTACTCGTTGGGAATGTCGTTAATTTTAGTATCGATCATAGGTACGTCGGATAGCACGACTGGCTCCGACTCTATCACCACCTGATCCATGACACTTTGCGGCTCATCTGTTGCGCTTGTTTCGTTAGTAGCTAAATAAGCCAGGGTTAGGCTAGTTATAAAGAAACCCGTGGCAACACCGGCTGTTAATTTATAAATAAAGGAGTTTGCACCTCGAGAACCAAACACAGAGCCAGAAGATCCAGCACCAAAAGCAGCGCCTGCATCAGCGCCCTTGCCGTGTTGCATTAAGATTAATGCAACTAAACCTAGTGCCAACAGTACATGAATAATAAGAATAACTTGAAATGACATAATAATTAGCCTGCTTTACAAATGTGTAAGAAGTCGTCAGATTTTAATGATGCACCACCAATCAATCCACCATCAATATCTTCACAACCAATCAACTCCTCAGCGTTAACAGGGTTCATGCTACCGCCATATAAAATAGGGGTTGTCTGCGCAATATCACTATCGTGCTCTGCCAATAAACTACGAATAAAAGCGTGTGTATCTTGTGCTTGTTGTGGTGTTGCAGTAACGCCTGTACCAATCGCCCAAACTGGTTCATAGGCCACAATAATGTTTTTAAATGCCTCAATACCAACACGATCAATAACCGCCTTGATTTGACGAGCAACAACCGTTTCCGTATTGCCAGACTCTCTTTCTTCTAACAATTCGCCAATACAAAATAAAGGGGTTAAACCGTTGTCTAATGCAACCTGCACTTTTTCAGCCACAATTTCATCAGTCTCGCCGTATAGGCTTCTACGCTCAGAGTGGCCAACAATCACGTACTCTGCACCAAACTCTTTAATCATGTCTGCACTCACTTCACCGGTGAAGGCGCCTGAAGCATTAACATTAAGGTCTTGCGCGCCAACGTGTAGCTGCGAATGTATGGTTAAAGCTTCAGCTTGAGATAAATAAGGAGAAGGTACACAGATAATAACTTTTGAATTAACATCAGCCATGCCTGAAAGAATACCCATGACTAAAGTGTTTACCGCTTCTTTTGAGGCGTTCATTTTCCAGTTGCCTGCAACGATTGTCTGACGCATAATAATTATTTGCTATAAAAAAGGGGCAATGTTACGCTATTTAACAATAAAAATCAATCCCCAAAAGGTTTTAGTGCGAGGACTTTGAGCCAAAATAAAGCGCTAAAGAAACCATTAAAATACCCAACGAAAAATACACCAAATCAAGTGCACTAGTAAAACTCATTGATAGCGATACCTCAAAAAAGGTTACCACCAAAATCATAAGGATAACCTTGGCCAGCTTTGACTTAAGGTCGTCCAAAGAATTAATCACCAGTACTTTAGCCGATTGGCCGCTTTCCTTAGCTTCGTCAATATCGCTAATAAATAGCTCGTACAAGCCCAAGGCAAAAATCAATAAAATAGTGGCTAATAAAAAGCCATCAATCGCCCCAACCGTGTGGGCCACCATTTCAATTTTTAACACCTTTCTATCTTCAATGGAGGCAACAAAATAATCAGAGGTATGAGACAGTAATCCAACCACGTCAACTGTGGTAATCACAAACAAAAGCAATGACAATAATAACGAAGCAATAACCGCTGCTAAAACCATATGGCGAGAGCTCCACAACAGTTTTTCAAAATACCTTTCAATCGTTTCCATCTGTATAACTCCTGTGCACAATGCAAAGCTTTAGTATATCATTATTAATTTTAAATTAAACCCAATCTTAGGGCGAAAACACCAACACAAAAGCAAGTTTTCAGCTGGTGTTTAACGTCCTAACAATACAGAGCTACGTTTTATGTCAAAAACCTGGGCAAAATGCCTTAACACCTTAAAAGACACACTGCCTTTGGCAACTTTTAGCGTTTGGGTGCAACCCTTAAAAGCCATCGAAGATGACTCTAATCTTTCGCTATTAGCGCCAAGCACATCGGTTAAAAATTACGTTAATAAAAACCTAAAACAGGAAATTAAAAGCGTTATCGCTCAACACAATAAAAATCTCAAAATTTATATCGGTGTTTCAACTCAACCTGATAAAAAAATCAAAACGCAAAAGCAACACAACACACCCTTATTCTCAGAATATACCTTTGACAATCTGGTGCTGGGTAATGCCAACCAAATAGCTTATGGCGCCACTCGACAAATTGCTGAAAATATCAAATCTTCACCCTACAACCCTTTTATTATTTACGGTAGCTCTGGCCTAGGAAAAACCCACTTAATGCAAGCAGCAGGGCATTTAGCTAAAGAAAAAGATCCAAATATCAAAGTAATTTACGTACCATTGATGGATTTTGTTAAAAATATTACCACCAGTTTACGTCACAACACCATTGAAGATATTAAGGCTTACTATCAATCAGCCGATTTATTATTAGTCGACGACATTCATTTAATCGCAAAAAAAGAAAAATCTCAGGAAGAATTTTTTCATATTTTCAACTTTTTATTTAGCACCAAAAAACAAATTATTTTTACTTGTGACCAGCCACCAAAAAATATACGCGAAGTAGAAGATCGCCTAAAAACCCGATTCTCTCAAGGCTTAAATTTACACCTAACGCCACCAGAATTAGAGATGCGCGCCGCAATCTTACTAAAGAAAGCACACAACGAAAAAATCAACATTGATCTAACAGAAGACACCGCCCTGTTCATTGCTGGGCACATCACCTCCAACGTTAGGGATTTAGAGGGTGCATTGCTTAAACTCAAGGCCTTTGTTGACTTTTCTAAAATTGACCATTCATTCATCTCTAAAGAGGTTGTGGAAAGCGCACTGGGCGACTTAATCAAGCCTCAAATTAAAAATATCGATATTAACGATATACAAAAAGAAACAGCAAAACATTATGCTATCACTGTTTCGGATCTAATTTCAAAAAGCAGAAAACAGCACACTGTTCTAGTTAGGCAAATGGCTATTTTTATCTCACACGAACTCACTACTTTGTCATTAACAAAAATTGGAAAACATTTTGGAAATAGGGACCATTCCACCGTTTTACACAGTATCAACAAAATAGAAAAAAAGATGCTAGAAGAGGCGTCAATAAAGAATGATTACGATTTAATTAAACTAAAATTAGCTAACTTATAAACACTATACACAACCAATTATCCACCCCATTGTCAATAACTTTAATAACTTAACAAATCCACAAAATTTATAAACATAACACCTTGGTTTTTACATAAAATAGTTAATCAGTATCCACAACTTAACAAACTGTTTTTTAAAGAAAAAAATTAGTTATTAACAAATAAAAGTACCACTAATAATAATAATAATTATTTAATAAAAGGATTTTTTGATGAACACACAACTTACCGTTAGAGAATTACTAGAACCACTACAAACAGTTATTGGTGTTGTTGAAAAAAAACAAACACTTCCTATTCTTTCACATGTTCTAATCCAATTAAAAAATAACCAATTAACTTTAACCACTACTGATATGGAAATTGAGCTACGCGCTTCACACCCTATCAATACCCAAGAAGAAATTAGCTTTACAATTTACGCCAAAGATTTAATTGATATTATTAGAAAATTACCAGAAGAAACCATTATTCAATTTATTATTGAAGAATCAAAAATCTATATTAAAACCAACAACAATTCATTTGAACTTAATACTTTTAATCATCAAGATTTTCCATCATTACCAAAAATTGAAAATTCTGATGTTATTAGAGTTAAACGTAATGCGTTAAAAGAGTTGATTGAAAATACCTCTTTTTCAATGGGTAATCAAGATATTAGAGCTTATTTAAACGGTTTATATTTTGAAGTTGATCAAGATAATATTACTGTGGTTGCAACTGATGGCCATCGTTTATCTATTGGTGAAATCAAGCAAAGTAATAATTTAGATAAAAAGAAAAAGGTTATCTTGCCAAGAAAAGCAGTTTTAGAATTAACAAAACTACTTAACAAAAATGAACACGATGAAGTTGATATTCACCTTTCAGAAAACTATTTTTATTTAGTTAGTGACAACACAACTATTATTAGCCGATTAATTGATGGTAATTTTCCAAATTATGCTCAAGTTATTCCAACCGATCATGAAAACACTATTGTGATTGATCGACAAGATTTTTTAAACAGTTTACAGCAAGCCTCCATCTTTGTTGAGGAGCGCACTAAAGGTGTTAAGTTAGCCTTTAAAGACTCACAACTTAACATTTTTTCACACTCGGAAAGGGGTCAGGCAAAAACCAAAATTTCGATAAAAAATTTCGATAAAGAAATAGAAATCGCTTTTAATATTCACTATTTAATTTCTATTTTAGAAAAACTCACCACTGATGAAATTAACATGGTGGTGCCTGGTGGAGAAAACCAATCTTGTTTGTTAAGTAGTATAGGTGATGAAACATATCAATATGTTGTTATGCCAATGCGAATCTAATTTTATTGATGTTTAGATCTTTGTATGGCTGTTATCAGTAAACTCTCTATTAATCACTTTCGTAATTTAGAGTCTCAATATATTATCCCTTCTAAGGAAATTAATTTATTTGTTGCTAATAACGCCCAAGGAAAAACCAACTTAATAGAGGCTATTTATTATTTAGGCCATAACCGTTCTTTTAAAACCAAAACCATTAAAGAAGTGATCCACTTCGATCACCAATCATTCCAACTAAACGCTCAAATTGACGACAATCGAATAAAGCTTGAAAAAACAAAAAACAAAAACACCATTACTATTAATCAAAAACGTATTAGTAACACCAGTCAATTAAGTCAAATATTGCCTATTCAAATCATCACTCCAGACAAAGGTTTTGTTGTTAACGGTACACCAAAAAATAAACGCTCTTATTTAGATTGGGGAGTGTTTCACGTGAAACCAAGCTCTGTTAAAGCATTTAAAACCTACAATAAAGTCTTAAAAAATATTAACACCCTGTTGGTTAAAAATAAAATAGATGAGTTGGATTTTTGGTTTTTAGCGTTGGCGGAAGCTGCAGCAAAAATTAACCAAAACCGAATTAAGTATTTACAACAACTAAAACAAACCGTGTTTTCTGATTCGTCAGAATTACTATCAACTTTGATAAATCCGTTGGATCAGTTTGATTATCAATTTTCTTCTGGCTGGCCAAAAGAAGTTGATGAAACTAACCAACAAAGCATTTATAACCACTTAAATAATAATACTCATCATTTATTAAAAGCTAAACACCTTAATTATGGATCGCACAAGGCCAGTATTCGTTTCTCATTAAATAACAAAAACGAATGTTATTTATCAAGGGGTGAACAAAAAACTTTGTCTATTATTTTTTGGTTAACACAAGTTTTACTATTGGTTAATTTAAAGACAAATCCTGTGGTATTGATTGATGACCTTTCTTCAGAGTTGGACAGTAAAAAAATCAATGTTATTTTGCAATATCTTAAAACACTAAAAGTACAAACATTTATGACAGATATTGGCCATAATTTAGACATTATCGAGCGCGTCAATCCTCGTATTTTTCAGATTGACAACGGTGTGATTAAAGCTAAGGATTAAGGGGTTCAATAAATCTTAACAATTCTTTTGTATCCCTTTAAAAACAATAGAATCCAAGCGAATTAATAATTAAAAAAAACACGGATGAAAAGCTGATGATTGTGAGGGCCGTGGTATAATAAATTTATTTTTTTCAAGCGCCTATGTCTGTAGATCCAACCCAAGAATATCAAGCTTCTAATATTAAAGTTTTAAAAGGTTTAGATGCGGTTAGAAAACGCCCTGGAATGTACATCGGTGACACTGATGATGGTACAGGTTTACACCACATGGTGTTTGAAGTGGTTGATAACGCAATTGATGAAGCATTAGCCGGTCATTGTTCTAAAATCAAAATCACCATCCATGAAGATGACTCTATATCAGTCACTGATGATGGTCGAGGTATTCCTGTTGATATCCACCCAGAAGAAGGTATTTCTGCTGCCGAAGTGATTATGACCATTCTTCATGCGGGTGGTAAGTTTGACGACAACTCTTATAAGGTTTCTGGTGGTTTACACGGTGTCGGTGTGTCAGTAGTGAACGCACTGTCTGAAACCGTACACCTAACAGTGCATCGTCATGGTGAAATCCATGAACAAAGTTACAAAATGGGTGTGCCTGTTGAGCCAATGAAGGCAACTGGAAAAACTGATGGTACTGGTACTACGATCCACTTTAAGCCAAGTGCTGATGTTTTTGCCATTACTGAATTCAAATACGACATTTTGGCCAACCGTGTACGTGAGCTATCCTTTTTAAACTCAGGCGTTCATATTGAGATTGAAGAGTTATCAACACAACGTAAAGATATCTTTAAATACGATGGTGGTATTAAAGCATTTGTTGAGCACTTAAATAAATCTAAAAATCCAATTCATAATGACATCATCACGATCTCAGCTGAACGTGATGATATTACGATTGATGTTGCCCTACAGTGGAGTGACGCTTACCAAGAAAGTATTTATTGCTTTACCAATAACATTCCACAACGAGATGGCGGAGCACACTTGGCGGGTTTTAGAGGGGCGTTAACTAGAACGTTAAATAACTATATTGACAACTCTGGTATGGCCAAGAAAGAAAAAGCCTCGATTACGGGTGAAGACACACGTGAAGGGTTAACCGCCATTGTTTCAGTTAAAGTACCTGATCCTAAATTCTCATCACAAACTAAAGAAAAACTGGTTTCTAGTGAGGTTCGTGCGCCAGTAGAGTCTGCACTGAATGAAAAATTGGGTGAGTATTTATTAGAAAATCCAAATGAGGCAAAAATCATTGTCGGTAAGATTTTAGACGCTTCGCGTGCTCGCGATGCTGCGCGAAAAGCCAGAGAGATGACTCGTCGTAAGGGTGCACTTGATATCGCCGGCCTACCAGGAAAATTGAGCGATTGCCAAACCAAAGACCCGGCTGAATCAGAAATCTTTCTAGTGGAGGGTGACTCTGCTGGTGGTTCTGCCAAACAAGGCCGTGATCGACGTACTCAAGCGATTTTACCGCTTAAAGGTAAAATCCTAAATGTTGAGAAAGCCAGATTTGAAAAAATGCTCTCTTCTGTTGAAGTGGGCACTTTGATTACCGCCCTTGGTTGTGGTATTGGTAAGGAAGAGTACGATATCGAAAAGTTACGTTATCACAAAATTGTCATCATGACTGATGCTGATGTGGATGGTGCACATATTCGCACCCTGTTACTTACTTTCTTCTATCGTTATTTGCCAGAATTAATAGAAAATGGTTATTTATATATTGCACAACCACCACTATACAAAATTAAAAAAGGCAAGCAAGAGCGTTATTTGAAGGATGATCAAGAATTAGACGATTATTTATTGCAAGAAGCGGTAAATGATGCGCACCTGTATGCAAATGCTTCAGCACCTGCTATTTCGGGTGTGGCTCTAGAAACTGCGGTTAAAGATTATTATAAAATTAACTCAATCGTTGAGCGTTTATCTAAAAAGTTTAATTTGGCATTGATGCAAGCTGTTGCTAGATC
>QOAB01000046.1 GCA_003978285.1 Candidatus Thioglobus sp. | reverse complement strand
AATGACATTGAGCGTGCAACAGAAATTGCCCATAAAATGGTTAAACAGTGGGGAATGTCAGATACACTAGGTCCGTTAGCTTATGGCGAAGATGAAGGGGAAGTGTTTTTAGGTCGTCAGGTAACGAAACACAAGCATATTTCGGAAGATACATTCAAAACGATTGATTCTGAAATTCGAAAGATTATTGACGTCAATTACAAAGTAGCACAAAAAATCTTAGAAGAAAATAAAGATATTTTGATTGAGATGACTAAGGCTTTAATGGAATTTGAAACCATTGATAAAGAGCAAATCGATGATTTAATGGATCGGAAACCTATTCGAGAAGCTGCAGTAATTATTGATTCTGATGTGGTTTCTACTGAGTTAGGTTCTGGTATTGAGGCTGATGAAAATAACGATTCAGACGATAAGCCAGTAGATGACAATCCGCAAGTAGCTTAATACTAAGCTGTAGTCAGTATGACTATACAAACATCAAAACCTTTGATCATGGGTGTGTTGAATATCACCCCTGATTCATTTTCAGATGGTGGTCAGTACCTTGATACTGATAAAGCTATCGAAAGTGCCAAACTCATGATCAGCCAGGGCGCAGACATTATTGATGTTGGTGGTGAATCAACTCGTCCAGATGCGCAAGCGGTTTCAACATCTGACGAAATCAACCGCGTGATCCCTGTGATTGAAGCACTACATCATTCAACTCAATAGACACCTCAAAATCAGAAGTGATGAAATTAGCCATTAAGGCTGGTGCCAGTATGATTAATGACGTGTGTGCTTTAAGTGCTGATGGCGCGCTGGAAACTGCAGCCATGTTGGATGTTCATGTGTGTTTGATGCACATGCAAGGCAGTCCTAGAACCATGCAGAAGAACCCGACTTATAATGATGTAGTCGATGATATTAAAGATTTTTTTAGTCAGAGGATTGAGGCGTGTATTGATGCTGGTATTGCCAAGGATAAAATTATTTTAGATCCTGGTTTTGGATTTGGTAAGACACTAGGTCATAATCTAGAAATTTTAAAACGTTTTAATGAGTTTAAAAGCTTTGGATTGCCACTATTGGCAGGCCTGTCTCGCAAGTCGATGATTGGCACACTTTTGGATGATAGAAATGTTGATGGAAGAGTTGTTGGCAGTGTAACAGGGGCTATAATAGCAGTGCAAAATGGTGCAGATATTGTACGTGTGCATGATGTACTAGAAACCAAAGATGCATTGACGATTTTGGGGGGTGTGAGTTGAGTAGTTATTTTGGTACAGATGGTATACGCGGCAAAGTAGGTGTCGCACCAATTACGGCTGATTTTTTCTTAAAATTAGGCTGGGCAGTTGGCTCGGTTTTGGCTAAAAAAAGCAAGTCCAGTGTTGTCATTGGTAAAGACACTAGGGTGTCGGGTTATATATTTGAATCTGCTTTAGAAGCCGGGTTTTTATCTGCCGGCGTTGACGTGGGTTTACTCGGCCCAATGCCAACACCAGGTATTGCGTATTTAACAAAAAAATATAATGCAAGCGCTGGCGTTGTCATTAGTGCTTCGCATAATTCTTTTGAAGATAATGGAGTGAAATTTTTCTCTCAAGAGGGCTTCAAATTCAGTGACACAGATCAAAAAGAGATTGAAGAAAAGTTAGCACAGCCGATGGTGAGTGTTGATAGTTCAAGCCTTGGAAAAGCAACACGCTGCGAACATCCGATTAGCCAATATGTGAAATTCTGCAAAGAGAGTTTTGATTATTCCGTTAATTTAGGCGGCTTGGATATTGTGATTGATTGTGCACATGGTGCAACTTATCACCTTGCTGAGGATGTCTTCTCAGGTTTAGGTGCTAGTATTACGATAATTAACAATCAACCGGATGGTTTTAATATTAATCTTAAGTGCGGGGCAACGGATACAGTACATTTACGTGATGTTGTATTGGCACAAAAAGCCGACCTAGGTATTGCTTTTGACGGCGACGGCGATCGATTAATTATGATTGATGCAAACGGTGAATTGGTAGATGGCGATGAGCTGGTGTTTATCTTGGCCAAGTCATGGCATAGTCAAAATCATTTACTGAGCAATACTGTTGTGGGCACAAAGATGAGTAATTTGGGTATGCGACATGCATTAAGAGATTTAGAAATTAATTTTATTGAAGCTGACGTGGGCGATCGCTTTGTCATGGAGCAGATGCGAATCAATAATGCTATTTTAGGTGGCGAAGGCTCAGGTCATATTATTTGCTTGGATAAAGCTACTTCTGGTGACGCAATGATTGCAGCACTTCAAGTATTAGAAGTGATCGCTAAGCGTGGTAAAACACTTAGCGAATTAAAGTCCGAAATGCAAAAATACCCTCAAGTATTAATTAATGTTAAAACCGAAGAGAAAATTGACTTAGATCAGCATACAGTTTTAAAACAAACTCAGCTTGAAGTCGAAAAAGCTTTGGGCGATGAAGGTCGTGTGTTGATTCGTGCCTCGGGCACCGAACCACTGATTCGAGTCATGGTTGAGGGCAAGGACTTAGACTTAGTACAACAAAGCGCAAAACAACTGGCCGACATACTTCGCTAATGACTTTTGACAATACCGAGCTGATTTTAGTCGGTTTAATTTTTCTTTGGGCAGGGTTTGTCCGTACGGGTTTAGGCTTTGGTGGTGCGGCATTGGGTTTGCCACTTATGTTGCTTGTTGGTGCAACGCCCGTCTATTGGTTACCAATTATCGGCATTCATTTATTGTTTTTTTCATCACTGACTTTAGTCAAATCTTTAAAAAAAGTAGATTGGGCTTATCTTAAGCGCTCATTATTGTGGATTATTCCACCAACTTTAGTTGGTGTGGCTGGTTTGTTAAGTTTGCCTGATGATGTGATTGTGGTGTTTATCTATTCAATCACTATTTTCTACGCTATTACTTGGATCTTTAATACCAAAATCACTTCACATAGCCCATGGGTAGATAAGTTATTACTTATTTTGGGTGGTTATGTGGCAGGTACATCACTCACCGGTGCACCACTGATTGTGGCCGTGTATATGCGCTATATCGCTAAAGAATATTTGCGCAATACATTGTTTGTGCTGTGGTTTATTCTAGTCAGCATTAAGATGGTTACTTTTGTGATTATGAATGTTGAAATTGATTGGGAATTTTCACTTTCGCTTATTCCCGTAGCGGCGATTGGGCATGTGCTCGGCATCAAAGCGCACCAAAGCATTACTCAAAATGATGAAGCCTTTAAACGCTGGGTGGGCGGTGCTTTATTTGTCATTAGTTCATTTGGGTTATTCAAGCTATTTTTGAGTTAAAATCAACAACATGAATGAATACGTCCTAATCTTAGTCAGCACCATTTTGGTGAATAATTTTGTATTAGTTAAGTTCTTAGGTTTATGCCCTTTTATGGGGGTGTCAAAAAAAGTAGAAACTGCCATTGGTATGGGTTTTGCCACGACATTCGTACTCACATTAGCGAGTCTAACAAGTTATTTGATTAATACGTATATTCTTATCCCATTTGAGCTGGAATATCTGCGCACCATTGCCTTTATTGTGACTATTGCGGGTGTGGTTGGCTTTACTGAATTGGTGGTGAATAAAACTTCCCCAGTTTTACATCAGTCTTTGGGCGTGTTCTTACCATTGATTACCACCAACTGCGCCGTACTAGGTGTGGCACTGTTAAACGTCGGGCAAGACCATGGATTCTTGGCTTCAGGTGTGTATGGTTTTGGTGCGGCAATTGGTTTTTCATTTGTATTAGTGGTGTTTTCAACCATTCGTGAGCGTATTGATAGTGCCAATGTGCCTATGGTGTTTCAAGGTACGCCAATCGCATTGATTACTGCTGGGCTGATGTCGATGGCATTTATGGGTTTTATTGGGTTAGCTTGAGGCCTTTATTACCATTATGCATAATTATCAAAACACCATCTTTCACCAATTTGACAATCTTCTAAAGCACAGCCATAGAATTACTATGACTGTATTTCATAAAATCACAAATTTGGCAAAATCTATCATTTTGTTAACTACCCGTAATGATATAAAGACCTCTGATGTTTGATTCTGTTTTTATTTTTTCCGCTTTAGCACTTGGACTCGGTTTGGTTCTAGGCTATGCAGCGATTAAATTCAAGGTTGAGGGCAATCCATTAGTAGACCAAATCGATGCGATTTTGCCACAAACTCAATGTGGTCAATGTAATTATCCGGGCTGCCGCCCTTATGCTGAGGCAATCGCCAGTGGAGAGGCGCCGATTAATCAATGCCCACCAGGTGGACAAGAAGGAGTGGATGCATTGGCCGAATTTTTAGGTGTAGAAACGCTGCCACTCAATAAAGAAAATGGGGAAACACAACCTGAGCATGTGGTTTATATCGACGAACAAGTCTGCATTGGCTGCACCTTGTGCATACAAGCCTGCCCAGTTGATGCTATTGTGGGCGCCTCTAAATTAATGACAACTATTATTGCAGATGAATGTACAGGCTGTGATTTGTGTATCCCAGTTTGCCCTGTAGATTGCATTCATGTATTGGAAGTTGCCCCAACGCTAAGCACCTATGTGCCTGATGTTGCCGAGATTGCCCATGCTTAGACAGTCATTTAGTGGTGGTATTGTAATTCCTAATCCACATCCAGTGGAAACGGTAGAAATTATCTCAGCACCTTTGCCAGATAAAGTTGTTTTACCTTTGCAACAACGCATTGGTGATGAAGCCATTCCTTGTGTCAAAGTGGGTGATAAAGTTCTTACTGGTCAAGTAATCGCCAAGACCGAAGATCATTTTTGTGTGCCTATTCATGCCTCTATTTCTGGCGAGGTCGTGTCTATTGCTGAGCAAACAATTCCACACAAATCAGGCCTAAAGTCCAAGTGTATTACCATTGAATCAGATGGCAAAGACCAATGGGCGAAGCATATAGGCTGTGGCAGTGATTTTCTGCATTGTGACCAAGCCACGATGATTGAATATATCCAGTCATCAGGCATTGTTGGTTTAGGTGGTGCTGGGTTTCCTGCACATGCTAAATTAGAAGGTATTCAAGATTGCCATACTTTAATTATCAATGGTACTGAATGTGAACCAGGCATTATGTGTGATGATGCGCTCATGCAACACCATCCGCGGGAAGTGATTCGTGGTGTAGAGATTCTGTTGCATATTTGTGGTGCACAACGTGCAATTATCGCTGTTGAAGACGATAAACAAGAAGCGCTAAATTCACTATTAATGTATTGCCATAATGACCGTATTAGCATCGAGCAGATCCCGACTAAATACACTTCAGGCGCTGAAAAATTATTAATCAAAGCGTTGTTAGGTATTGAGATTCCTTCAGGTGGATTTGCAATTGATATCGGTATTGTTTGTCAAAATGTTGCTACTACTAAGGCAATTTTTGATGCGGTGGTAGACAATAAACCCTTGATTTCTAGAATTGTAACGGTGACTGGTTCAGGCGTTGAATCGCCAAACAATTATGAAGTGCGTCTAGGGGCGTCATTTGAACATATTGTATCAATGTCAAAGCCGAACACTAATCAGCATGCTATACGTATGGGTGGCATGATGATGGGTGTTGATGTTGAAACAACTCGTGTGCCAATTTGTAAAATTACCAACTGTATTTTTGTTAATAATACAGAGGTCAAGTTCAGTACACAAGAATGTATTCGTTGTGGGCAGTGTAATCAAGCTTGCCCAGTTGATTTGTTACCACAACAACTCTATTGGTATGCCAAGAGTGAAGATACGGACAAGGCAATGGATTATAATTTAGCAGATTGTATTGAATGCAGGTGTTGTGATTATGTGTGCCCAAGTCACATACCTTTGGCTGAATATTTTTCTTTTGCCAAAGCGTTGCATCGTAAAACGACTGAAGACCAATACCGAACGGATATTGCAAGAGAGCGATTTGAATTTAGAGAATATCGATTAGAGCGTAACAAGCAAGAGCGTGCTGAAATGATGGCAGCTAAGAAGGAAGAATTGAAGAAAAAAATGGCCAACGATAAAGCACAAAAAGACAAAATAGCCGCCGCCATGGCACGTGTTAAGAAAACAAAAAAGGCAAGTGATGATGCATAGTAACGCACACAATACCAATCAAATTATGCGTCAGGTAATTTACGCACTAGCATTAGGTATTGGTGCGGCGTATTATTTCTTTGGCTGGGGTATCATCTTGCAAATTGCATTGGCTATGGTTACAGCCGTAGCGGTTGAGTCTGCCTTTTTAAGCCTTAGAAAACTCCCGATTAAGCCTTCTATTAGTGATGGTTCAGCCATCCTTTCAGCCATTTTATTAGCGGTTTCAATCCCGAGTATTGCACCATGGTGGATTGTTGTTGTCGGTGTGGCTTTTGCGATTATTTTTGGCAAACAGCTCTATGGTGGTTTAGGTAATAACCCTTTTAACCCAGCAATGTTGGGTTATGCCTTTTTGCTGATTTCTTATCCATTACAAATGACCACTTGGGCGGGTGAGTTTCTAGGTTTGTCCCAAGCAATCGATATCATTTTTAATTTAACTTCAGTAGACGCACTGAGTGGTGCTACACAGTTAGACGATGTCAAAACTCAACTGGCATTAGGTAAGGTAGTTGCTGAGTTAGATGTACATTCAATCAGCCAAGCTTGGATTAATGTTGGCTTTTTATTAGGTGGATTGTATTTAATTGTTCGTAAGATTATTACTTGGCATATCCCTGTGGCATTTATTGCTGGTATGGTGGTTATCTCATCGATGTTGTATTTTATTAACGATCAAATATATCTGCCAATGCAAGACCATCTGATGTTGGGTGCCACTATGTTGGGTGCATTCTTTATCGCCACTGATCCAGTCTCGGCTAGTACGACACCAAAGGGACGCTTGATTTACGGATTTTTAATCGGTGTATTGGTTATTGTAATTCGTGTGTTTGGTGGTTACCCAGAGGGTGTGGCTTTTGCAGTGTTGCTGATGAATATTACCGTACCTTTAATTGATTATTACACACAGCCTAAGGTGTTTGGAAAATGACCCCGAACCCCATTCTAAAAGCTGGCGCCTTATTGCTTATTTTTACTGCAATCAGTGTTTTTTTTGTCGCATTGACACAAGACACTACCAAGGAAAAAATCAAATACAATGAAGACCAGTTATTAATTAAACGTCTTGGTGAGTTGGTATCAGGTTATGACAATAACATTTTGGAAGATAAATTTCTGAAAGAGATAAAACTACATGGCTTGCAACAAAAAGTGGGTATTTACCCTGCTAAGCAACAGGGTAAAACCTTTGCTTATCTGGTTGAGCACACTTACCCCAACGGTTATAACGGCAACATTCGTCTATTGACTGGGTTTGATATTAAACGTCAGTTATTGGGTGTTAGAGTGATCACACATAAAGAAACGCCTGGTTTAGGCGACAAGATAGAAACCAGAAAATCAGATTGGATTAAACAATTTAGTGGGCTGTCTTTATCAAACCCTGATCAAGATAATTGGAAAGTAAAACGTGATGGTGGTGCGTTTGACTCATTTACCGGCGCGACCATTACCCCTAGGGCAATTGTGAGCGCCGCATACCAAGTATTGGTTTATTTTACGCAGCATGAAATTAACTGATTTTGATTTCGAGTTACCGAAGTCACTCATCGCCCAGAATCCACCAAAAAATAGAACAGATTCACGACTTTTAGTACCATTTATGCCCTCTTTCGGGGTGCAATCGACTATTATAGATTCAGTTTTCCATCAAATAGAATCATTTATTAAACCTGGTGATTTACTGGTTATGAACAATACTCGGGTGATTCCAGCACGCTTGTTTGGTCATAAAGATTCAGGCGGAAAAGTTGAGATTATGATTGAGCGCTTGTTAAATAATCGCCAAGTATTAGCCATGGTTAAAGCTTCGCGAGCGCCACAAATTGAAAGTTTTATTACTCTAGAAAATGGCGATAAAGCTCAAGTCGTTAGTAAAGAAGATGGCTTCTATACGCTAGATTTTTTAACCGATTCATTGCTTGATTTACTGGATAACGTTGGCCATATTCCTTTGCCACCTTACATTGAGCGTAGCGATGAACAGGCAGACCTAGAGCGCTATCAAACCGTATTTGCCAAACACGAGGGGGCAGTGGCTGCACCAACAGCAGGCCTGCATTTTGATGATGAATTGTTATCATCTTTAAAAGATAAGGGTATTAGCCATTGTTTTGTTACCTTGCATGTGGGGGCAGGTACTTTTCAGCCAGTTAAAGTGGACGAAATCACTGATCATAAAATGCACAGTGAGTATTTTGAGATTGACCAAACAACGGTAGATCAAATTAACCAAACTAAGAAAAATGGTGGGCGTGTTATAGCGGTAGGAACCACAGCAGTCCGGTCAATAGAGTCTGCTGCCAAGAGTGGCAAGTTAAAAGCCGTACAAGAGGAAACTGACATTTTTATCTATCCGGGTTATGAGTTTAAGGTGGTGGATATGATGATTACCAATTTTCATCTACCTAAGTCCTCCTTGTTGATGTTGGTCAGTGCCTTTATTGGCCGAGAGCGGATGATGGAAATTTATCAACATGCCATTAAAGAAAAATATCGATTTTTCTCTTATGGTGACGCAATGTTATTAACGAGAGAAAAAACGTCATAGGCTTTGCCTATGACGTTTTTATTGAAGGGGTGAGTATGATTTATGAAAATGATTTAGTCACTGTAGAAATTGAGCCAAGCGAAATCCCTTGGGTGAAGATTTTTACCAAACGAAAAATTAAAGAATTTAGTGAATGCACAGCAACAGAAAAAACTGAAATTTTTAGAATTATTGATATAGTAGAAAAATCAATGTTAAGTTATTTCGATGCAGATAAGATAAATATTGCTTCATTTGGCAACCTATTACCTCATGTTCATTGGCATGTGATGGCACGTTTTGAAGGGGATAGCCACTTTCCAGAGCCGATGTGGGGTACACAACAAAGAGAATCACAATTAGATCTACCTAATTTTGAGGTATTCTTTACTCAGCTAGGAGAACAACTATGAACCAACTAGAAAATCAAGAACAATTAGATCTGCTAAAGCGTGAAAAAGATGCAGTGTTGATTCTATTTGGTGGCGCACATTGTGGCGTGTGCCAAACCATCAAACCCCAAATTGATGAAAAATTCTCGCTCAAATTTCCAAATTTAGAGATGGTTTATATTGATTGTGAACAATTGCAAGAAGTTTGTGCTCAGCACGGCGTATTTTCATTGCCAGTGGTGCAAGTGTTCTTTATGGGGCAAAAATTTATTGAAGAGGTTAGAGGGTTTTCACTCTTAGCATTAGAACAAGAGATTGAAAAAACCTACGCCAAAATGAATGATTAAAGACTGTCTTTAATTTTTTGCAGGGTTGGAACTTCTAAGTTGAATTCATTTGCCTGATCTAACGCTCTATCTAATCTTGCAGGGGCGGATCGACCCATACAACCATGTTTCAAATCACCTTCAAAAGCTTTAATTATGCCTTGTTCTAGTTGGGTTTCATCAAAAGACTGCCCAGTTAATTGGGTTTGTAAACTTAAAATATCTTTTGATACATCGCGCATGAGTGATAAGTGCTGATGACGTAAGTCGTCTACATTGGTACCAGGCTCAATTGCCAATCCAGCAATATTAGTGGTTAAGATGTATAGATTTTTTAATACCAATTCGAACAGTAACGCATTGTCATCTGCCACTACATGTGCAGGGATATCAATCAACGCTAGTGATTCAGATAGAATTTTTGCTTTTGCTCCATAAGCAGGCGAGGATATCAACACTTTAGAGTCCATGCCTTTTTTCTTCTCAAACCAAACTGAGATTACTGTGGGATTTGTAAAGTTGTGAGGCTCCCAATCACGTGGTAGAAGTTCATTCTGCATCATTGCCACACGATCTTTCCATTCAGAAGGAATAGAGGATAGTGCAGATTGTAGGTCACCTTCAGCAGTACAAACCAAGATTAGTTCAGGATCAATGCTGGCTTTTAATTCATCAATATCTGTTGATCTAGTGATTGGATAAACAGCATGATTGTTTTTTAAAAAAGCACGTGAAAAAACACTGCCAAGCTCACCGATGCCTAATACAACAATGGGTTTTTTCATTTTAAAATTTCCAATAAAGTTGACCCCATTGTAGCTGGGGTGGGTGCTACCGCCACGCCTGCAGCCTCAAGCGCTTTGATTTTATCGATTGCTTTTCCGCTACCACCACTAATCACCGCGCCGGCATGCCCCATACGTTTGCCTTTTGGTGCGGTGAGTCCGGCAATGTAAGACACCACTGGTTTAGAAACATTGTTCTTAATAAATTCTGCCGCTTCCTCTTCAGCAGACCCGCCAATTTCACCCACCATAATAATTGATTGGGTTTGATCATCGGCTTCGAATAATTTTAAGCAATCAATAAAGTTCATACCTTGAATTGGGTCGCCACCAATACCAATACAGGTGCTTTGCCCAAGCCCGGCTTGCGTGGTTTGATGTACTGCTTCATAAGTCAATGTGCCCGAGCGAGAAACCACACCAACACTACCTGCTTGGTGGATATTGCCTGGCATGATGCCGAGTTTACACTCATCAGGCGTAATCACACCAGGGCAGTTAGGGCCAATTAATGTTGAATTTGAGTCTTTTAAAATCGCCTTGATTTTAAGCATGTCTTGCACTGGAATACCTTCGGTGATACAAGCGATTACTGGCATTTCAGCTTCAATCGCTTCAATGATTGAAGCATAGGCGAAGCGCGGCGGTACGTAAATCATGGTGGCATTCGCACCGGTTTCATTCATCGATTCTTTCACTGAATTAAATACGGGTAAGTCTAAGTGAGTTTGCCCACCTTTGCCGGGTGTAACACCACCAACAAACTGTGTGCCGTAGGCAATCGATTGTTCAGAGTGAAAAGTACCTTGTTTACCAGTGAAACCCTGAGTAATAACTTTGGTGTCTTTATTAATGAGTACACTCATGCTGAGGCTCCTTTTGACAATGCCACAATCCTGATGGCCGCCTGTGTGAGGTCGGCTTCAGTAGTAATATCAAATTTTGACTCGTCTAATAATGCCAAGCCTTGTTTTGCGTTGGTGCCTTCTAAGCGCACAACAATTGGCAAAGTTAAACCGACCTTATCAATAGCTTGCAAGATACCCTCGGCGATTAAATCACAACGGACAATGCCGCCAAAAATATTCACTAAAACACCTTCAACATTGTCTTCAGTTTGAATTAATTCAAAAGCCTTAGCAACACGCTCAGCTGTTGTACCACCACCTACGTCTAAAAAATTAGCAGGTGAGCCGCCATGGTGTTCAATCAGGTCCATGGTGGCCATCGCCAAACCTGCACCATTCACCATACAACCAATTGTTCCATCAAGCGAGATATAGTTTAGTTGGTGTTCACTGGCTTCGTTTTCTTTTTCATCTTCCTGTGAGGTATCACGCAGTTCAACAATATCCTCATGTCGATAGAGGGCGTTATCGTCAAAGTCAATTTTGCCATCGAGTGCTAGCAAGTTGTTTTCTGCTGTCGTAATCAGTGGGTTGATTTCAATCAAGCTTACATCTTTAGTGGTAAATATTTCATACAAGCCTAATAACGTTTTAGTGAAATGATTAACCAATTTACCTTCAAGTTTGAGTTTTGATGCAATGGATATGCAATCATCTTCAGTTAAAACACCTAATGGATCCACCCCAAATTTGATGATTTTATCCGGCGTTTCAGCGGCTACTTTTTCAATATCCATGCCACCTTCAGTAGAAGCTAGAATGGTAATTTTTTGGGTTTGACGATCAACCAATAAACCTAAGTAGAGTTCACGTTCAATATTTTGCCCACCTTCAATTAGCAGTTGGTGAACAGGTAAACCCTTAGCATCTGTTTGTGGTGTAATTAAGTTTGAACCGATTAATTGATTGCAAGCATTTTCAACTTCGCTGATTGAGCGACATAAAATCACGCCACCGCCTTTACCACGTCCACCTGCATGTACTTGTGCTTTAACAACCCAAAGTTCACCAGCCAATGATGTGCAAGCGTCACTAGCTTGAGACACGTGATCAATAAGCACCGCCTCAGGTGTTTGAATATTGAATTGCCTAAACAGGGATTTGGCTTGGTATTCGTGTATATGCATGAAAAAGTGCGTAAAATAAGATGCTTGAATTTTACACTTAATACTTAAAAAAAATGGCAAATTACTCTACCAGCCAATTCAAAAATGGCTTGAAATTAATGCTAGATGGCAATCCTTGCTCAATTATCAGTAATGAGATTCGCAAGCCCGGAAAAGGCCAGGCTTCTAATAAAGTCAAGTTGAGAGACTTAATCACCGGCAAAACCTTAGAAAAGACGTTTAAATCTGGTGAATCTGTAGAAGGTGCTGATGTGATGGAATTGGATATGCAGTATTTGTATAACGATGGCAGTGAATGGAATTTTATGGACCCAGA
>QOAB01000041.1 GCA_003978285.1 Candidatus Thioglobus sp. | reverse complement strand
TAACCATGCAGCCGATGGATCGATTTGACCTTGATGCGGCGATTTTATTTTCTGACATCTTGACCATTCCTGATGCAATGGGTTTGGGTTTGTATTTTAGCGAAGGCGAAGGGCCAAAATTTGATCGCCCTATTCAAACGCTGGCAGACATTGAGGCAATTCCATCAGAGGTTAATAACGACTTAACTTATGTATTTGATGCCGTATCTACGATTAAAACAGCGCTAGGTACGCGTGCACCACTGATCGGCTTTAGTGGTAGTCCTTGGACGCTGGCCACTTATATGATTGAAGGCGGTAGTAGCAAAACCTTTGCCAAAACCAAAGCGATGTTATTTAACGATCCACAAATGCTGCATTTATTATTGGACAAGTTAGCCGACAGTGTGATCGCCTATTTAGATCAACAAGTATTAAGTGGCGCAGACAGTTTGATGGTTTTTGATACTTGGGGCGGTGTGTTATCTAAGACACATTATTTGGACTTCTCACTGAGTTACATGCAAAAAATTGTGAATGGTGTTAAAGCAAAAAACCCAAACACGCCGATTACTTTATTTAGTAAAAATGGCGGTAAGCATCTGGATGAAATTGCCAATACTGGTTGTGATGGCGTGGGTATTGACTGGACAGTTGAGCTGAGTGAAGTCGAGCAACAAATCGGCAGCAAGGTGGCGATTCAAGGTAACTTAGACCCTGCTGTTATGTATGGCACGCCCGAAGTTGTGAGAGCGGAAGTTAAAAAAGTATTAGCCCAGTTTAAAGGCGACACAGGTCATATTTTCAACCTAGGTCATGGCATCACCCCCGATGTTGATCCAGAAAATATGAAAGTGCTAGTAGACAGTGTGCACGAATTTAGCGCCAAGTAATCATGTCAAGATTAACACAAGTATTTTCTAATTTACCCAAAGGTCAAAAGGCGTTTATTCCGTTCATTACGGCAGGCGATAGTGGCTTAGACAATACTTATGATTTGATGCAAACATTGGTCGATAACGGTGCTGATGTGATTGAGCTTGGCGTACCGTTTTCAGACCCGATGGCCGACGGCCCTGTGATTGCTAAATCGCATGAACGTGCTGTGGCTGATGGCGTGAGTTTGCATGATGTACTAGACTTAGTAAAGAAATTTAGACAAAGTAACGATACCACTGCCATTGTTTTGATGGGCTACCTAAACCCCATTGAGGTATTCGGCTATCAAGCCTTTGCTGATGCGGCGAGTGAAAGTGGTGTTGATGGTGTCTTGGTAGTCGATATGCCACCGGAAGAGGCACATGATTTAAAACAGTGTTTAGATGGCGTTGATATTGACTTTATTTTCCTTGTAGCACCAACAACAACCAACGATCGTTTAGCATCTTTAGCTAAAATCGCCTCGGGTTTTGTGTATTTCGTATCACTTAAAGGCGTGACTGGCGCCGGCCATTTAGATATTGATTCGGTGAATGCCAACATGGCTAGGATTCGTCAATATATTGATTTGCCTGTGGGTGTAGGCTTTGGTATTAAAGACGCAGCA
Organism: Candidatus Thioglobus sp.; assembly: GCA_003978285.1. Next base: position 10,789 of record QOAB01000041.1, on the reverse strand, counting down.
ACAGCCAAAGCGGTTTCAGCTTCAGCTGATGCGGTGATTGTTGGCTCGTCCTTGGTGTCATTTATTGAGCAATACGCTACAGATAGGGATAAAATGTTAGCAAGTGTTGGAGCATTGTCAGCTGAAATATCAGCTGCTATTAAATAAAGGATTTATTATGAGTTGGCTAGAAAAAATCTTACCGTCAATTACTAATGTGGTTAAAAAGAACATTCCTGAGGGTTTATGGAGCAAATGCCCTAAGTGTGAGTCTACTTTATATGAAGAGGAGCTCAAACAGCTGACTTATGTGTGTCCAAATTGTGATCACCATATGCGTATTTCTGCCAGAGTGCGACTAGCAAGTTTCCTAGATGCTGATGGTCAAGAAGAAATTGCTGCTGATTTAGTTGCGGTTGATCCGTTAAAGTTCAAAGATCAAAAAAAATACAAAGATCGTTATTTACAAGCACAAAAAAACACGGGTGAGAAAGACGCATTGGTGGTTAAAAAAGGCACCTTAAATGGCATGCCTATTGTTGTTGCTGCTTTTGAATTTAAATTTATGGGCGGTTCGATGGGCTCTGTGGTCGGTGAAAAATTTGTACGCGCCGCACAAGAAAGCATTCGCACTAATTCGCCACTGATTTGCTTTTCAGCTTCGGGCGGTGCGCGTATGCAAGAAGGTTTATTTTCTTTGATGCAAATGAGCAAAACGGCTTTGATTTTAAAATTATTAAGTGATAAGAAAATTCCATTTTTCTCTATCTTGACTGATCCAACCATGGGTGGCGTATCTGCCAGTTTCGCTATGTTGGGCGATATTCATATTGCTGAGCCGAATGCGTTGATTGGTTTTGCTGGTCCGCGTGTGGTTGAGCAAACGGTACGTGAAACTCTGCCTGAAGGCTTTCAACGTAGTGAGTTCTTGTTAGAAAAAGGCGCCATTGATATGATTGTACACCGCAGGGACTTGCGTGATAAAGTACACCAGTTGTTGCAAGCACTACATGGCTAAATACAAACTACTGTACAAGCTTACACATGCCAATGGTGCACTAGCTGATGAAACGCTTGATGTCCCCTTTGAATTTGAGATTGGTGACGGCCAGCTCGATCCTTGCCTAGAGTCCTGCATAGAAGAGGCGAAAGTCGGCAAATTACAAACTTTTCTTTTAAGCTCTAATGAGGCGTTTGGCCCCATTTATGATGAAGCCATACAGATGATGAATCGTTCAGAATTTCCAGAAGACATGGTTGTTGAGGTGGATGCTGCCGTTGAATTTGAAACCCCTATTGGTGATTCCTATGTTGGCTGTATCGATAAAATCAATGGTGATGAAATCACCGTTAATTTCAACCATCCGTTAGCAGGCTGTGATGTGTCGTTCCAAGTAGAGATACTTGAAAAAATCGAGTGAAAGTTTTATTAGCCAATCCACGCGGGTTTTGTGCAGGTGTTGATCGTGCGATTGAAATAGTTGAACGTGCTATTGAGCGACATGGCGTGCCTATCTATGTGCGTAATGAAGTGGTACATAACAAATTTGTGGTGGATGACCTCAAGTCAAAAGGCGCTATTTTTGTAAAAGAAATTTCTGAAGTGCCTGCAGGCGAGGTAGTAATTTTTAGTGCACATGGGGTTTCTCAGGCGGTACGACAACAAGCGAATGAAATTGGTGCCACGGTTTATGATGCTACTTGTCCATTGGTGACCAAAGTGCATAAAGAGGTGGCTCGTAAGCAAAAACAGAATCATAAGGTTATTCTTATTGGTCACGAAGGCCATCCTGAGGTGGAAGGTACTTTAGGCCAGTCAAGCGAAGGCACCAGTGTTGAATTGATTGAAACCGTGGCTGATGTCGATAAGCTGGATTTAACAAATGAACACTTGTCTTACACGACACAAACGACTTTGTCGGTAGATGATACACAGCAGGTTGTTGATGCGCTTAAAGATAAATACCCTAAAATAAAATCACCAAAAAAAGATGATATTTGTTATGCCACACAAAATCGACAAGACGCGGTTAAAACCTTAATGCAAGACTCTGATGTGTTATTAGTGCTGGGTTCTAGTAATTCTAGCAATTCAAATCGTTTACGAGAAATTGCCGAAAAATTACATAAAAGCGCTTATTTAATTGACGGCGCTGATGAAATACAATCAAGCTGGTTAGAGGGGGCGAGTACCGTTGGCGTCACTGCCGGTGCTTCAGCGCCAGAGGTATTAGTACAAGAGGTGATTAACTATTTGTATGATTATGGTGCCAGTGAAGTTATTGAAGTGAGAGGTACTGAAGAGAATGTGCACTTCCCAGTACCAGAAGAATTAAGATAATGTAACAGGCCTTGCCTATTACAAAATAAGGAGAAAAATACATGTCAAAAACAGCACTGATTTGCGGCTCTTACGCCTTTGATTCAATTATGGTGTTTCAAGATCAATTTAAAAATCACATTTTGCCCGACAAGGTGCACATGTTAAATATTTCATTTCTTGTGCCGACCATGCGTAAAGAGTTTGGCGGTTGTGGTGGTAATATTGCTTATAACCTACACCTGTTAGGTGCCAATTCAATTCCAATGGCAACGGTGGGTGAAGATTTCACGCCGTATATGAACTGGATGGAAAAACATCATATGAACACCACGCATATGAAAGTGATTGAAGGTAGCTACACAGGTCAAGCGTTCATTACCACGGACATGGATGACAACCAAATCACAGCATTTCACCCAGGTGCGATGAGTGATTCTCATCAAAATAAAGTCAGCGATGTGAGTGTTGCAGATATTGGTATTGTTTCTCCTGATGGGCGTGATGGTATGATCGAGCACGCTCAGCAATTCTCAGAGGCTGAAATTCCCTTTATTTTTGATCCCGGACAAGGCATGCCCATGTTTTCAGGCGAAGAGCTAACTACTTTTGTTGAGCAAGCCACTTATGTTGCTGTGAATGATTATGAATCACAAATGTTGCAAGATAAAACCGGACTAGATTTAGCCACGCTTGCCTCTATGGTCGATGCTTTGATTGTTACCAAGGGTGGTGAAGGCAGTGAAATCCATACTGGGGGAGAAGTTATTACTATTGCACCCGCTAAGGCTCAGGCAACACAAGACCCGACTGGCTGTGGCGATGCTTATCGTGCAGGTTTGTTATACGGTTTGATGAATGATATGGATTGGAAAACCACTGGCCAATTAGCAGGGTTATTAGGTGCGATTAAAATTGCCCACTTAGGTACTCAAAACCACCAATTTGATTTGACTAAAATTGAACAACTATATCAGCAAAACTATGGCGAGTCTTTGTTCTAAGTCGTCATTATTCAAGACAATAAAAAAGCGCCAATTGGCGCTTTTTTATTGTTAAGCGGTTTTTTAGTTTACCGCTTCTTTTAATGCTTTACTTGCTTTAAAGGCAGCTACTTTAGAAGCCTTAATCTGGATAGCTGCACCGGTTTGTGGGTTACGACCTGTACGCGCTGCACGATCTCTAACTACAAAAGAACCAAAGCCTGTTAGTTGTACGCCATCACCACTCGCCATAGCGCCGGTGATTGCGTCAGTTGTTGCGTTTAACGCACGGGCTGCGTCTGCTTTAGAAAGACCTGCTTCTGATGCAATTGCATTGATTAATTCTGATTTGTTCATTTTATATTTGTCCTGTTTGCTAAATGAAAATCTTGAGAATGAGCTACTTATTTTCCTTAAGGAGAGAGACAAGTATTTTTCTGACCCCCAAGATTATTGAAATTCTAACACAATTTTTGTAAATATATAATATATTGAAGTATAATATATTAAAGTTCATTAATATCTATATTCTAGGTTGAGGTATGTTTATGCAAGCAGTAGAAAGATTATTTATGTTAAGAGAAGCATTATACGAGCAAGAGGCCGCACTTGGTATTCAAGATTATTCTGAAATTGAACGCAGTGTTTTAGAGTTTGTTAGCAATCAAAAACAAACCACTATTTCTGATATTTTAAAACACCCCTATTTTTCAAAAATTTCACTATCAACCGTTAATCGTGTAGTGGCAAAATTGTTGTCAGTTGGTGTTATTAGATCACAACAAGCAACAAATGATAAGCGTAGAATGCACTTGTCGTTTTGTTTAGACAATTGCAATTAAACTAGAGGGGAATTAATATGAATGCATTAAAAAAATTATTTGAGTTAAGATCGTCATTAGACGTTTATGAGCGTGAGTTAGGTTTTGACCAACTTTCAGAAGTAGAAAAATCTGTGTTAGAGTTTGTTATGCATCAAAAAGCTGCTACGATTACTATGATTACAAAAAATCAATATTTTGCCAAATATTCATTATCGACCATCAAAAGAGCAGTTGGCGTGTTGTTGTCAGACGATATTATTAGCGCTACTCAATCAAACGTTGATAGACGTGCGATGATTCTTAGATATACTAACAAATAGATCTACCAACAAAATTAAAAAATTCATCAATACCTTCATAGAGAAGGTGTCGGCATTTTTGTAGAAAAATAAAATAGTCATATATATATATATATATATGGAACCGTTCAAACATTTTGTAAAAAATAATTTTATAGTCTTTTTAGCAATTTTTTCTGCTTCTGTGGCAATGAAATACCTCTCAGGTTTTGATGCTGACTATCCTTAAAAAATCATAAAATTTCGTATAGCCTTTTTGGACTATATTCTTGTAGAAAAATGTGAGTATACTAATCGATAATTTATTATAGAATATACGGATACATGTCAAATATTACTCTACAGGCTCGTTTATATAGTAACTTTGCCATCATTGCTGTTGTTTATTTAACTTCGGCTTTAATGTCATGGATGTACGGTGTTGATATTACCATTGGTAATTATCTCTGGCTACCAATGGGTGCAAAGGTTCTGGCATTTTTGTTATTCGGTATTTGGGCATTGCCTGGCGTGTTAATTGGCTCGCTTATGAGTGGTATGTTTTTGTATGATTTCTGGATTGGTAATACTTTTTATGGTCCATTAGGTACTTTAGTAGGCGTATTCGCACCATTGCTTGCAATTATGGTTATGAGACATTTCCATCTATCTAACTTCTTCGATGCTGGTAAGATCAATTTTAGACATGTTCTGTTTTTGATTATATTGTCATCACTGATTAATACTCTGGCAAAGCTTTTTTTATATATAGATAAAGTGAAGGGCATTGATGGCAAAAGCGTGGATGCGCTTAATTTCATACAGAGTTACCTGACAGGTGATGTACTTGGCGGCATTGTATTTGTATTTATTGTTCTTAAGGTCTTATTGCCAGTGGTTATTAAATTTGGATTAAACAAGGCTCCTTAGTAAGTTATCTACCAATCCAATGCGTCTGATATCTTCAGGCATGTTTTCTTTATAAATTAGTTGATTTTGTCCTTTTAATTGGTAGATTTGAGGTTGTTTTTGGATCAAACTGATAATTCTAATCGGTTCAATTGTAGTTTTGTCGGCAAAAGTAAGATGTGCCTTGTCATCATAAATACTGATTTTATCCACACCCATTGCTTCGCAAAATATTTTCAACTGTGTAGTAGCGAATAGATTTTTGGTGGCGTCAGGCAAAAGACCGAATCGATCAATCATCTCAATTTGAAGATCTTTGAGTTCGTTATCATCTTTAGCATTGGCAATGCGTTTGTACAATACTAAGCGCTCATGTACATCACCTAGATAAGTCTCAGGAATAATCGATGCAATACCAATGTCAATCTCAATTTCATGATTGATCGGATCATCAAGGTTGATTTTATTCCCTGCACGCATTGCACTAATGGTGCGCTTGAGTAAATCGTGATATAGGTTAAATCCAATTTCACTGATTTTTCCTGATTGATTGTCGCCGAGCAAATCACCAGCTCCACGAATCTCTAAATCGTGATTAGCAAGCATAAATCCAGAGCCTAATTCTTCTAACGATTCGATAGCATCTAAGCGTTTTTTGGCATTTTTACTTAGGGATTGATGAGATTTAATCACCAAATAAGCATAAGCTCTGTGGTGTGATCGTCCAACTCGGCCACGGAGTTGGTGGAGTTGAGCTAAGCCAAAGTTTTGAGCATTGTTAATGATGATGGTGTTGGCATTTGGGATATCAATTCCCGTTTCAATGATGGTGGTACATACCAAAATTTGGAAACGACCGTGATAAAAATCACTCATAACTCGCTCCAGTTCTCTCGTTGGCATCTGTCCGTGGGCGATACGCACATGAACGTTTGGCATGAGTGATTTTAGTGTTTCTGCCATGTTATCGATTGAGTCAATGTCGTTGTGTAAAACGAATATTTGCCCGCCACGGTGTAGCTCTCGAGAACAAGCCTCTTGAATAGTATCATCATTCCATTCATTGACAAAGGTTTGAATTGCACTTCGCCCTTGAGGCGGTGTGGCAATGATGGATAGCTCACGCAAGGAGCCCAATGCCATGTTTAAGGTACGTGGAATCGGTGTAGCGGTCATGGTCAAAATATCACTTTGACCACGAAGTTTCTTTAAAGCTTCTTTTTGCTTTACCCCGAAGCGATGCTCTTCATCAATAATCACCAATCCTAAGTCTTGGTATTTAATACTACCTTGAATGAGTTTGTGCGTGCCGATAACAATGTCGATTTTGCCACTTTGTAATTTTGCTTTAATTTGTGTTTGTTCTTTAAGTGTCTGGAACCTTGAGAGTGCCGCAATTTCAATTGGATAATTAATAAAACGATCTTTGAATGACTGCAGATGTTGGTTGGCTAAGAGTGTGGTGGGTACTAATATCACTACTTGCTTTCCAGATTCAACTGCCAAGAATGCCGCACGCATGGCGATTTCAGTTTTGCCAAAGCCGACATCGCCACACACAAGTCGATCCATTGGTCGAATAGATTGCATATCAGCCAAAACCTCTCCCATGGTTTTAAGTTGATCTGGCGTTTCTTCAAATGGGAAGCTGGTGACAAAAGAGGCGTAAGCATCACTTGGCTCGGGGAAGGCAAAGCCAGTTTGAGATTGACGCTTAGCGTAAATCTCTAATAATTCAGCAGCAATATCATGCAAGGCCTCATGGGCTTTTTGCTTGGCTTTAGTCCATTGATTGGTGCCAAGTTTATGCAGAGGTGCGTTGTCTGGTGATGTACCTGAATAACGCGAAATTAAATTGAGTGAAGTCATCGGCACCATAAGCTTAGAGCCGTTGGCATATTCCAGCATTAAGAAGTCTTGCGTTAAGCTGTCAAAGGTTTGAGTTTTTAAGCCTAGATAACGACCCACGCCATAACTCTCGTGCACTATCGGATCACCGATTTTTATTTCTACTAGGGACTTAATCGCCTCATCAAAGTCTTTGTGTTTTGCACGGCGACGTCTTTGTTGCTTTACTACATCGGCGCCAAATAGATTTACCTCAGTGATAACAGCAACGTCATCTGTTAGCAAGCCATCACTAAGGTCAGCGTTGGTGATATAGAGTTTTTGTTGGCCCGGTATGAATGCATGCCAATGATCAATATTGATGGGTGCTAAATCATGGTTATTAAGTAGATCAGTCAGTACACTTTGTCGACCTTCTGATTCACAAACGATGAGTATTCTGCCTTTGAATTTTTTAGAAAAATTTAAAAATTTGGCCAGCGGATGCTTGGCTTGAGCATCAATATTTAAAGGCGGTAATAACTTGCTGGAAAAATTCAGTTTTCCGGTTTTCTCTTTTAATTTTGAAGTGCCAATGACCAGTTGTTGTCGTTGTTTAATCTGGCTAAACAGTTGTTCTTTGTTTAAAAATACTTGTTCAAGCGGTAATGGCGGTCTATCTAAATTATGAGTAGCTTGCTGGTGTCTATCCTGAATTTCAGTAAAGGTTGAATTGGCAAAATCACTAAAGCCTTGATAATACGCAACAATGGTGTTGTCTGCTAAGTAATCAAATAAGGTGTTGGTCTGTGTAAAAAATAAGGATGAATAAAACTCAATACCACCAGGCAGGCGTGATTCACTAACTTCAGTATAGATAAAGTCATCCGTACGATTAAAAACGCTTAAATAGTTTTGTTTAAAAATCTTAAGGCTTTCTGCATCTGTTGAGAACTCTCTGGCTGGTAACAAAGAGAGAGCGTTGGTTACATCGACTGATCGCTGTGTTGAAGTGTCAAACGTGCGAATAGAATCAATTTCTTGGTCGAACAAATCAAGTCGGTAAGGCGACTTTGCCCCCATTGGATAAAGATCAATCAGCGACCCTTTAACACTAAATTCACCATGCTCCATAACAGTGGTCACGCGGTTATAGCCAATTTTTAGTAATTTTTCAGCAAAGCTGTGAGTGTCGATTACATCACCTTTTTGCAAACTAAAACTGTATTTTTGGCTAAATTCTAATGGACACAATTGTTGAGATAAAGACTCTAAAGTTGTAATTACAATGCCTTTGGTTAGGCTTGGTAATTTGGCGAGTGTGCTGAGTCGACTCGAGGTGATGTCTGGATGTGGGGAAAAATGATCAAAGGCTAAGACTTCCCAGTTATCAAACCGTAGAATATCAAGATCATCATTGTAAAAATTAAGCGACTTAATCAAGTGGTCAAAATGCACAATATCATTAGCAATAACCAAAATCACTTGATCTTGCGCTTTGGCAAACTCGATCAGTGCGAGTGCTTGTGCACTACCGTAGAGCGAGCCCCAATAGAATTTTTGTCCAGATTTAAACGGTGCAGAATCCTGCAGATAGAGTTGTGGCATTACTAATTTGTTAGGATATCCACACCTTCGTTTTCCAACATTTTGACAAGTTGAATCAGTGGTAAGCCAATTAGTGTATTTGGATCATTTCCCTCTAAGCGTTCAAAAAGACTAATACCTAATGCTTCAGATTTAAAACTACCTGCACAGTTATAAGGCTGATCTTTTTTTAGATAGCGATCAATTTGTTTGTCATTTAAAACTTTAAAAACCACTTTAAATGTTTCAACAATTGTTTGACTATTGTTGGTATTTGTATTTAAAAGCGTCAAACTAGTGACGAATGTCACTGTATTTCCAGAACTTTGCTGAAGTTGCTTAATGGCATTTTCATGCGACTGTGGCTTGGTTAATATCTCGTCATCAACTTGCGTGCCACTACCCAGTGTCGCTACTTGGTCTGAGGCGATGATCAGCCCACTTTGTGTTTTGGCAACTTCAACTGATTTTTCTTCAGCTAGGCGATATACCAGTTGTTCTGGTGTTTCACCATCTTTTCTGGATTCATCAATATCTGGCGCAACTGTTGAAAATTCTAGACCAAGCTTGGTGAGTAGCTCTTTTCGAAAAGGTGAAGATGAGGCAAGAATTAATGACACGAGTGATTCCGGTATTTGTAAAATAGATTCATTTTACTTTATTCGAACTTCTTCTATGAGATTATCAATTATTGTAGCAATGGACGACAATCAGCTGATTGGCAAAGACAACGCTTTGCCTTGGCACTTGCCTGCTGACTTGGGTTATTTTAAAAAAACCACAACGGGAAAAACCGTACTCATGGGTCGTAAAACCCATGAGTCAATTGGCCGGCCACTGCCGAATCGCCGTAATGTGGTGGTCAGTCGTAATACCGATTTTGAGGCAGAAGGCTGTGAGGTGGTGGGTAGTATTGAAGCCGCACTAAAGTTAGCTAAAGACGATGATGAGGTGATGGTGATGGGCGGCGCTTCATTTTATGAACAAATGCTACCAAGTGCTGACAGACTCTACATTACTCAAATCGAAGGTGAGTATGAAGGCGATGCACACTTCCCTAAATTTGATCGATCTGAATTTAGTGAAATTAGCCGAGAATCACACAACCCTGATGAAAAAAATAAGCATACTTATCATTTCACTATTTTAGAAAGGAATTAATCATGTTAAAAATTACAGTTTTATCGTTATCTATGTTGTTACTCTCTAGCTGTGTACTCACTAAAGTAGTGACTGTGCCAATGCGTGTAGGTGGGGCGATTATCTCGGTGATACCAGGTGTAGGCGAAAGTATTGATGCCGCTATTGACGAAACAGCTGATGTGATTGATGCTATTCCAATCTAGCGTAAACTGTTTTAAAAAAGAGGATTAAATTAATGAAAGCTAGCTCAATATTTTTCGCCGTTTTTGCAGCTATTACTGCGGCTATTTTTATCTTTGCGCCAGATCGACTACCCTCAGGTGTTGGTATTACACCTGTGCCAATCGAGGCTTACGCAAGACCCTCTATTTTTGGCCAAGGACAAGTTGCCGGGCTAAAAAATTCAACAGGAAAAACACTGCACAATGTCAAAATTAGTTTATTTGAAGCAGATGGGAAGATGATTAAGGGTGCTATACGCGAACAATGGCCACCAGGTGAGTCAATGGAACTAGGCTGGCTAGAAGGTTGGAAAATCAATAAAGGCACTCGACTTAAAGCCAGTGCCTCCGGTTATTTTCCAAAGAGCTGGCAATACTAATTATCGTTAATAAAGCTACTTTGCATTTTGTTGTAAAACACGCTTAAAGTCTTTTGGCATAACTTTGATAAAGTGTTTAAGCTCATCGTTCCAGTTATCGACAATACGCCGTGCCACAGCAGAGCCTGTAAATTTCGCATGGTTTGACACATATTGATAAAGCTCTTTTTGTGCTTCGTCGTCCATTGGGTCAAGGTCCACCATGATTGGGTTAACCATGTCTTTAAAGGTGTCGTTCGGGTTATAGATATAAGCAATACCGCCACTCATACCAGCACCAAAGTTACGACCCACTTCGCCTAAGATAATCGCACGACCACCGGTCATATACTCACAAC
>QOAB01000090.1 GCA_003978285.1 Candidatus Thioglobus sp. | reverse complement strand
CTGAACGCGAAATGATCAGTCTAAAAGAAATCCTCGCTTCTGAGGTCTTTGCTAAGTCGGATTCAGTGCTGACGATGGGCCTAGGTAAAGACATTAACGGACTACCGGTGATTGCCAATTTATCTAAGATGCCACACTTATTGGTAGCAGGTGCAACTGGTATGGGTAAGTCTGTTGGTATTAACGCAATTATTTTAAGTGTGTTATACAAAGCCAAGCCTGACGAAGTACGTATGATCATGATCGACCCTAAGATTGTTGAGCTTGCTTGCTACGCTGATATTCCACACCTCCTCACCCCGGTGGTAACCGATATGAATCAAGCGGCCTCCGCCTTGTGGTGGTGTGTGAATGAGATGGAACGCCGATATTCATTATTGGCTAAATTTGGCGTACGTAATATTGAGGGCTTTAACAAGAAACTCAAAAAAGCCAAAAATAAAGGTGAGCCATTATTAGACCCTTCTTTCAACTCCAACACAGCTGAAGAAGGGGAAACTGCCCCTGAGCTCGAAAAATTACCTCTGATTATGCTGGTGATTGATGAGTATGCTGACATGCTTGGTGCACTTGCCCAAGAAGATCGCGCCAAGGCCAAACGTGTGGAAGCACTGATTGTGCGCCTAGCACAAAAAGCGCGTGCTGCCGGCATTCACCTTATTATCGCCACACAACGTCCAAGCGTGGATGTTATCACCGGTTTAATTAAATCTAACGTACCAACCCGCATTGCCTTTAAAGTTTCAAGCAAGGTAGATTCTCGCACTATTCTCGACCAAGGTGGTGCAGAACAATTACTCGGTATGGGTGATATGCTTTATATGACTCCAGGTATTTCACACCTAACCCGTGTCCACGGCGCCTTTGTTGATGATGATGAAATCACTCGTGTGGTTGATTTCTTGCGCAAAAACTCACAACCAAACTACCTTGACGGCATTCTTAATGCTCATAGTGAATCAGCCGATTCACATGAAGGCAGTAACAGTAGTGGTGTAACTGGTGAGCTTGACTCCCTTTATGATGAAGCAGTACAAATTGTGACTTCATCACGGCGCGCTTCAATTTCTAGCTTACAACGACGCATGCGCATTGGTTACAACCGTGCTGCACGCATTATTGAAGACATGGAAGCCAGTGGTGTGGTTAGCACCATGAACAGTGCTGGAAATCGCCAAGTCTTAGCGCCAGAGCCAATCAATACTGATGACTAAAATCCTGGTTGTATTGTCCATTTTTTGGGCTAATACAGCACTTAGTGCCAACCATCAGTTCTCCGATTTTTTTAATTCGCTTGAATCACTCAAAGCCAATTTCACCCAAACAACCTACAGCGACACACACTCACTGCTCAGCACCACATCAGGCACTTTAACCTTTAAACGCCCGCAACAACTACGCTGGCACACCGCGCAGCCAAACGAGCAAATCTTACTCTTGAATAATGATGAACTATGGCTGGTCGATACCGAACTTGAACAAGCCAGCTTACAACAAATCCAAGACCTGTCACGAACGCCACTTTATTGGTTAATCAACAAACCCAGCACCTTGCAAAATCTGCCAATTTTCTCTCATCAAGAAAACCATATCGACTGGTACACAACCAACACCTTAACCCAAGTATTAAAGTTTGGTTTTAAAGATGACTTACTGCATGCTATTTCACTAAAAAATGAGCTCGAACAAACCGTTTTGATTGTCTTTGATCAGATTGATACCAAGCCCAACATAGAACATGGAGCTTTTGAATTACGCATCGATTCTGGTTTTGATGTCATCCGTTAACTTAAAATGATATTTTTCGATCGCCCAATAAAAAACCACCCTCTCGGGTGGTCTTTAGCGTAATTTATTTAAAAATTACTTAGCAGCTTCGTCCGAAGACGCAGTACCTGCCGCTTGTGCATCAGCATAGCCTTTAGCATAAGCATCAGCTTGTGCTTGTGCTTGTGCATCTGCTACACCTTTAGCGTAAGCATCTGCAATACCTTTAGCGTTTGCATCGCCAGAACCAGAAGCAGAACCATCAGCTGCGCCAGAAGCGCTTGTGTCAGTCTTGTTGCTAGTGTTAAACCTTGTACCGAAATCAGTATTGTTTAACCAGTTGTTACCACCTTGGAAAGGGCCCCAATTTTGGGCACCAGAGAAAGGGCCAGCATTAGAACCGCCACCAAATGGACCCATGTTGTTACCACCTGAGAATGGACCCATGTTGTTACCACCTGAGAATGGACCCATGTTGTTACCACCTGAGAATGGACCCATGTTGTTACCACCCCAGCCACGATTGTTGTCGTGCATAAATGCTGATGCTGATGTTGCTGCTACTACTGTTACAATCGCGATTGCTTTTGTTACGTTTTTCATGTGTTCCCCTTTTAAAGTTATTTTTATTTTCAGTAAAAATTTAATTTACCAAAACGTCATATTACACGATTCATTTTGACATGCAAGTCTATTAATAATGGCTAATTTTGAAACAGAAATAAAAAAACCCACAGTGAAAAATCACGATGGGTTTGAATCTGGTGCCGAAGACCGGACTCGAACTGGTGACCTACTGATTACAAATCAGTTGCACTACCAACTGTGCTACTTCGGCAACAATTTGAAATTATACCCAAACGGTCAAATCGCTCAATGATTATTTACAAAAAAGTCTATATTAAATTACATTCAAAATAGACGAAAAAATACCCTAATAAAAGGGTATTTCTCGGTTTGTTTATATAAGACTTAAAATCTAGGGCCGGCAGTACCTGCAACTGTAGCTTGTGCCAATGCATTGACTGCTTGATTGTTTGCAGCTTTAGCCAAAGCAATATCTTTGGTTTTCTTTGCCTCTTTAATCATCTTTCCGGTGTCACGCCAAGCTATTTTAGCGGCTAGTGCTTTTTTATAATTCGCGTCTGCAGCTTTGATTACAGCATCAAACGAATCACCACTAGCGGCAACTGCTTTGAGCGGGTTGGCTTTAACAGCACTCTTTGCCTTTGGTGCACCTGCACTTTCCATCATGTACTGAATAACCGCCTTAAGCTCATCGTCGGTACAGTCCATACAAGTTCCCTTTGGTGGCATCATACCTTTACCAGCCTTAGCCACTTTTAATAAATCATCCACACCGCGCTTAATACGTGATGCCCACGCCGCCTTATCTCCATACTTAGGTGCACCACCTACGCCAACGTTATGACAACCTTGACATTTTGCATAAAGCTCTTTACCGCTTCTGCCTGCTTTAGCAGCAGGTTCAACAGCGCTAGCGACTACTTTTTTCGGTTTAGGTTTCGGCTTCACCGCAACACCACCGCCAAGCTGATGCACATAAACAGCCAGTTTTTTAATTTGAGTTTTATCGATCACTTGCGATACACCAAAAGATGGCATAACTGCATCTTGTGTGAGTGGATCATGACCTTGATTTACACCATGTAAGATAGTGCGAATAACCGATGATTTCTGATCGTCAGCCTTAAAACGATAAATACCGTCGCTTAAGTTAGCGCTACCCATAAAGACATTACCTTTCATGGTTGGCCCATGACAACCAATACAACCTTTGGTCATATACAATGCTTTAGAAGCGGGGTTTGGTTTACCTTGTTCACCTTTGCCAGTTTCAACCAAGAAGGTTGCTAGCGTGTCTGCATCTGCATCTGAAATGCCCATCATGCGCGCAGGCATATTACCTTTACGGCCATTGGTAATTGAGGTGCTAATTTGTGCTAATGTGCCACCATAAAGCCAATCATCGTCTGCCAATATTGGAAAGCCATCATTACCTTGACCACCTGCGCCATGACACGCCGCACAGTTTTCACCAAACAATACTTTGGCTGTTTTAATCGCATAGTTTCTAAGGTCGTCATTACGCACAATGTCTTCTAAAGAACTTTCGGTGATGGCTTTTTCTGTGTCAGAAAACTTGGTTTCTCGGTATTGCTCAAGTTGTGCAACACCTTCTTTATATTCAACAATCTGTGTCCATCCAGCTGAGCCCTTGGTGTGTTCACCAAACCAAGGAATGGTCGGGTAATAGAACGCATAAATAGGAATGGCAATTATGCCTAAATAAAGTGCCCACATATACCACCTTGGTGGGCGATTGTTTAACTCTCTAATATCGTTATCATCATCCCAAAAATGGCCAGTATTATTTTCGCCTGGATATGGATTCTTATGTTCACTCATTCCTTCTCTCCTCGCTAGTCTTCTTTATTAACAAAGTCACTTAACTCTTCAAATTTTTTCTTATTTTTAGGTCTAAACGCATAAAAATAAGCGCCTGCTAAAAGTAAAAATACGACTACCGCCGTTATAGCGCCAATTTTATCAACCAGTGTCATTACTCGCGGTAAACCACACCATCTTCGAATTTAATCATATTGCCCAGTGATTGCAAATACGCTACCATGGCATCCATTTCAGTTTTACCTTTGACCAAACCTGCAGCCTCAGCAATATCACCATCGGTATAAGGCACACCCACCTTTCTCAGGCCTTTCATATGTGCTTGAATGCTTGCACCATCAACCGTTGCACTGTCTAAAAAGCGATATTTTGGCATAACTGATTCTGGCACTAATGCTTGTGGATGGCGTAAATGCAAGATATGCCATTCATCTGAATACTTGCCACCAACGCGTGCTAAATCAGGGCCTGTGCGTTTAGAGCCCCATTGAAATGGGTGATCGTATTTTGATTCGACTGCTAAAGAGAAGTGACCATAGCGTTCTTTCTCGTCTCTGAATGGACGAATCATCTGTGAGTGACACAGATAACAGCCTTCACGTTGGTAAATATCTCGACCGGCTAATTCTAGCGCTGTGTTAGGACGTACACCATCACCTGGCTTCCAATCTGCTAGTTTTTGACCCTCTGCACGTTGCCACAACAAACTCTTAGTCTTACCATCGACCATCACTTCGTCTTTCACTGTGTCAGGATTGGTAAACAAAGGCACAATTTCTACAATACCGGCCAATGATACTGCTAGTGCCATAGCCAAATACATTGCAAAAATGTTTTTTTCAAATTTTGTTTGTAAGCTTTCTTTTCCGTTTTTATTTGCCATTACTCTTTCCTCCTATGCCGTTGCTACTTGAGCAGAAGCCTGCTCTCGGTTCGACTTACGAATGGTAATAATAATATTGATCAACATGGTGATTGCACCTAATACCACTAGTGCACCGCCTGCTGCTCGCATTGCATAATAAGGATGCATGGCTGATACTGATTCGGCAAAAGTATAAGCCAACGTACCGTATTCATCATAAGCACGCCACATAAGACCTTGCATAATGCCTGATACCCACATTGCTACAATGTAAGTAACTGTACCAATGGTATGCACCCAGAAGTGAATACCTAATAACTTTTGTGATAATCGAACATTGAATATTTTCTCAACCATGTGATATAGCGCACCCGAGGCCACCATAATATTCCAACCAAGTGCGCCTGAGTGTACGTGGCCAATAGTCCAGTCTGTGTAGTGTGATAGGGCGTTAACCGTTTTCGCTGCCATCACTGGTCCTTCAAAAGTACTCATGGCATAGAAGGCCAATGACATAATCAAAAAGCGCAAGATGTAGTCTTCACGTAAGCGCTCCCATGCACCTGAAAGCGTTAAGATGCCGTTAATCGCACCACCCCATGATGGAATGATCATTGCCAATGAAATGGTTACACCTAATGAGCCCGCCCAATCTGGCAACGCTGTATATTGAAGATGGTGAGCGCCTAGCCACACGTAACCAAACATCAGTGCCCAAAAATGAATCACTGATAGGCGGTAGGAATAAATTGGACGCTCTGCTTGTTTTGGCACAAAGTAATACATCATGCCTAAGAAGCCCGCGGTTAAGAAGAAGCCAACCGCATTATGGCCCCACCACCATTGAATCATTGCATCTTGTACACCAGAATAGATTGAATAAGATTTAAACCAGTCTACCGGAATAGAAAGGTTGTTAATCACGTGAAGGTAAGTCACCATCACCATCATGCCCATAAAGAACCAGTTAGCCACATAGACGTGTGGCACCTTGTTGCGATCTCGGATGTGAATGGTCATGATAAAGTTATACATATAACTCGCCCAGGAAACGGTTAAGAGAATATCAATCGGCCATTCTAGCTCTGCGTACTCTTTAGATTGGGTTAAGCCCAAAGGTAGAGTTATTACCGCTAAAAGGATTACCAAGTTCCACGACCAAAAGGTAAACCACGCCATTTTATTAGACCAGAGCTTAGTTTGATTGGTGCGCTGGACAATATAAAAGGCTGAAGCCATTAAGGCCGAACCACCAAAAGCGAAAATCACTGAGTTGGTATGTAGCGGTCTTAAACGGCCGAATTGGAAATAAGGTAAATCAGTACCAAGGTCATTTAAAAAAGGCCAAGCTAACTCTGAGGCGATATAGACACCAATTGAGGTACCGACGACCAAATAAATTGAGGCCATGACGATGAAATACTTCACCACCTTTAAATCATATCTCTCTACTAAGCTCATTAACCTTCTCCTCGATTCAATAATACCCTTGTCATCATTGGGATTTTTTAAAATAAATGGTAATTCTACATAGACTGAATGATACCGTCAAGTCAATAACAGGTTATTGATATAGATCAATTTCTGCTATTTTTTATTAGCAACCTAATAGCGATAATACTAAGTACCAAAGCCATTAAAAACCATTGCAATGCGTAGCCCAAATGCTTATCAACACTGCCATAAAATGGCTTCCATTGTCTAAAGAATCCTTTGCTAGCTTTAATGTCAAGCTGTGCCAACATTGGAATGATTTGATAGTTGGATAATTGCGAGAGCTGATCAAGATCTAATGACTGAATCAGTATTGGAAAGGTTGTGCTGACCGCTTGTTGTTTTAGCTCAATGCGTTGTTTGGGTCTAATCAAGCCGACTTCAATGGTTCTTGGTTGACTGTCTATTTCAATATCAGCAAGCTCACCACGTTTTCCATACCAAGGTACAAACCCGCGATTAACCAAAATCGCTGTTTTTGCATTGAGCACAAATGGAGTTAAAACATAGTAGCCTGCATTGCCTTTAACAATCTGATTGTCATAAATAAACTGCTTATTCGTATCAAAATAACCATTGAGCAACACGCGGTAGTGTTCTTTATCGAGAATTTCATTAGCTTCCACCAGCTGAGCGGGGTTTGATTGGGCCACAACGATAGCGCTTTCAATGGCGCGTTTTTCATCTGCACGATCAAGTTGCCAAAACCCTAATGACAGTAAACCCAAAACCGTTAGAGAAATTAAAACCCCTGGCAAGATAAAACTGCGTTTGATCATTTTTGTACGGGTGTTTGTACCGAAGGCGCATCAATCATCATTACGTTCGGCTTAATCCAGCCCATGTAGCCAGCAAACAGCACTAGTAAAAATAAAAACACTGACAAAGAGACACGTGTCACTAATGACTTAAACATCTTATCAGAACCTGCTTTACCGCCTTTGACCATACCAATTAGACCAAAACCTAGTGCCACCAATATGGCAATAATAATTAAAACAATAACAACTTCTGTCATAAACAACTCCTGTTTTTTTACTTATAATAAAAAAGGCCCCAATAAAGGGGCCTTTTTTATTGTTCTAGCTAGCTATTATAGCCAGTAAACAAAGACGAATAAGCCTAACCAAACCACGTCTACAAAATGCCAATACCAAGCAACACCTTCAAAACCGAAGTGATTGTCTGCGCTAAAGTGGCCTTTCTGAACACGATATAAAATAACCGTTAACATGATAACACCAACGGTTACATGGAAGCCGTGAAAGCCAGTCAACATGTAGAAGGTAGAGCCGTAAATACCAGAAGTTAACTTCAAGCCATCATGGTAAGCGTGACCATATTCCATAATTTGGAAGCCTAAGAAAGCGACACCCAAAGCAATAGTAGCGACCAACCAACCAACAATTTGATCACGATGGCCTGAACGTAGTGCATGGTGAGCAAAAGTTAGTGTTACACCTGATGCTAGTAGCAAAGCAGTATTAAGTGCTGGCAAACCCCATGGATCAACTACCATTGCTGGCGTTGCTGTTTCAATACCTGTTGCAGGAACGGCAGGGAAGCTCATCACTGTGCCTGATTGTAATTCTGTACCTGGCGATATGAATGCCATCTGATGCCAAGAAGCACTAAATGCGTTCCATAAGTCTGGCGTAAAGATATTGTTATCTGCACCGCCTAACCATGGAACAGACAGCTGTCTTGCATAGAATAGTGCGCCAAAAAAAGCGGCGAAAAACATCACTTCAGAGAAGATGAACCAGCTCATTCCCCAACGGAATGAACGATCAACTTGCTTGTTGTAGATGCCATTAGTACTTTCATTCACAACCTGGCCAAACCAACCAAACATCATAAAAACCATAATTGCAAAACCAAGCACCATCACTGAGCCGCCCCATTCTACACCGTGCATTTGATTTGCAAAACCAACAAATAATGTTGATACACCGATTGAGCCAATAATTGGCCAGTAAGTACCGCTTGGTACGTAATATTCTTGTTCGCTCATAGTTCCTTCCTCTTTTTAGCTTTCAAGTTTAAAAAAATTATAAGACAAGCTAATATCCTTTATTCGCTCATCCATTTCCGGCTCCACCACAAATCTTAAAGTCATCTCAACCTCCTCATGTGGTTTGAATACCTGTCTATTAAAACAGAAACATTCTAACTTTTTAAAATAAAGTGCCGCATCTGTCGGTGCAACACTAGGGATTGCTTGGCCAACCACTGTTTCATCGGTATTGTTCTTGGCAATATAACTGGCTGTATAAAACTTACCAGGTATGATTTCCATTGATTTTACCTTTGGCCCAAACTGTACTGGAAACCCGCCCATGGTCATAGCAAAAAAACTCACTTCGACCTTGCGGTTCTCATCTACCGTATATTGTTGTTCAGTATCTACCCTGCCAGTTGTGCCATTGAAGCCTGTGATTTCACAAAAGACATCATAAATAGGCACCATTGCATAAGCAAAGAAAAACATCAATATCGGCGCTGAGACTAACTTTATCCAGAACCCTCTTGTTATTTTATTATTTTGTTTCATAATCAGCCACCATAAAGCACGATGGTCGCTGTAAATACTCCTATCGCTATGGCGCCTACAATTACCGCGGTAATAACAACGCCTTTTCTTCTATCATCCATTAAGAGTTTTGAGACTCTTGCACAATTAACTCTCTTGATGGTGCTTTGTTAAATGAATGGTATTCAGCTTTTGGGTCTAATGTCCACTCTAAACCTTTTGCACTTGGCCAAGGACGCGCGCTAGCTGGCTTACCATTACGAATACAATCAATCACGATGTAAGTCAATAGGATGAATGATGCACCGAAGGCAAAACCACCTAATGAAGAGATTAAGTTGAAATCTGCAAACTGTAATGAATAGTCAGGGACACGACGAGGCATACCTGCAAGGCCTAAGAAATGCTGAGGGAAGAACAATACGTTAACCGCAATTACTGCCCACCAGAAATGTATCTTAGCCAAAGTTTCGTTGTACATCTTACCAGTCCACTTAGGTAACCAATAAAATACCGCAGCAATAATTCCCCATAGTGCACCTGTTACTAGTACGTAATGGAAGTGTGCAACCACGAAGTAAGTATCGTGATACTGGATGTCTGCTGGCACGATACCTAGCATTAAGCCAGAGAAACCACCAATGGTGAATAAGAATACAAAAGATACTGCCCATAACATTGGTGTCTCAAATGTCATTGAACCTTTCCACATGGTGGCAATCCAGTTAAAGACCTTAACACCCGTTGGTACCGCAATTAACATCGTTGCGTACATAAAGTACAGCTCACCTGCGACCGGCATACCGGTTAAGAACATGTGGTGCGCCCATACAATGTATGACAAGAATGCGATTGATGCTGTTGCATATACCATTGAAGAATAACCAAATAATGGCTTACGAGCAAAGGTTGGGATAATGTGAGAAACCACACCAAATGCTGGCAAAATCATAATATATACTTCAGGGTGACCAAAGAACCAGAAGATATGCTGGAATAATACTGGGTCGCCACCACCGGTTGCATCAAAGAATGATGTACCAAAATTACGGTCCGTTAGCATCATTGTTACTGCGCCCGCTAATACTGGCATCGCGCCGATTAGTAAGAATGAAGTAATCAACCATGTCCATACGAATAATGGCATGTCCATTAGTTTCATCTCAGGTGCACGCATGTTAAGTACTGTTGCAATAATGTTAATCGCACCCATAATAGATGAGAAACCTAACAAGTGAACTGCGAAGATGAAGAAGTCCGTGCTATCTGGTGCAAACGTTGTTGACAATGGTGCGTAGAACGTCCAACCAAATGCTGGTGCGCCGCCTTCCATAAAGAATGTGCTTAATAAGATACCGCCCGCAAATGGTAGAATCCAGAAAGACCAGTTATTCATACGCGGTAGTGCCATATCAGGCGCGCCTATCATCATTGGAATCAGCCAGTTACCCAAGCCCACAAAGGCCGGCATAATTGCACCGAATACCATGATCAAGCCATGCATAGTCGTTAACTGATTGAAGAATTGTGGCTCCATGTACTGCATACCCGGCGCTAATAATTCAAGGCGAATACCCATTGCGAAGGCGCCGCCCACTAATAACATAGTGAAGGCAAACCACATATAAAGTGAACCAATGTCTTTATGGTTCGTTGTCTTGACCCATCTCATCAAGCCTTTTTCAGGGCCGTGATGGTGATCGTCGTGAGAAGCTGTTGCTGTTGTCATTTTATTTCTCCTTTAATTAACGTGCAGATGTAACATCTGAAGGTTGAACAACACTGCCTGTGTTACCAAAGGCATTTCTTTCATAAGTAATTACTGCTGCAAGATCTGCATCACCTAACATCTTGAAGGTTGGCATGCCACCCTTACCGTGTAGAACAATACCGATGTGATCAGCTGCCGCACCGTTTGCAATTGGTGAGTCTTTCATTGGCGGGAAGATTGGCGGCATACCTGAGCCGTCTTTCTTATGACAGCCAGCACAGTTAGTGTTATATACACCTTCACCTTGCGCCATCAGCTCATCTTTAGACCATGTTTTATTAGCGCTGTCTGCTGCTGCTTTCGCTGCTGCTTGCTGCTCAGTCACCCACTTAGCGTAGTCTGCTTTAGAAACCACATCAACCACAATTGGCATAAAGCCGTGGTCTTTGCCACAAAGCTCAGCACACTGACCACGGTAAGTACCGATTTCATCAATTTGAGCCCATGCATCATTAATAAAGCCTGGGTTAGCATCTTGCTTCACACCAAAGGCTGGCACCCACCAATTGTGGATTACGTCGTTTGAAGTGATTAGGAAGCGAATCGCAGTGTCCACTGGTAAAACCAAATGTTTGTCTACTTCAAGTAAATAGTTACCAACCGCTTCACGCTCAGCGTCTGTGCCTGTAACCACGTCTTTATGAGATTGTGCTAAATTAGAAATAAAGCTAATACCTTCTTTTGGATAATCATACTGCCACTTCCATTGGTGACCAGTAATCATAATATTCATCTCCGCTTTAGAAGTGTCTTCTAAATCAATCAATGTTTTAGAAGCAGGGATTGCCATACCAACTAGAATAATAACTGGAATTGCTGTCCAAAGAAATTCAGCCTTAGTGCTTTCATGAAATTGAGCCGCAACTGCGCCTTTTGATTGTCTGTGTGCAAACACAGAGTAAAACATTGCACCGAATACAAGTACCGCAATAATTACACAAATCCAAAATACCAGCATGTGCAAATCATAAATATCACGACTGATTGAAGTTACACCTTTAGTCATGTTAAGGCCGTACTCAGCAAACACATTGGTTGACATCATGCCAACTAGGGTGCTTAAAAGAGTTGTTAATCTTTTCATAAATCCTCCAAATAAATAAATATCTTTCATTTTCTAATACGAAGTTCGCACTAAAAACTGTTGCAAATTATACTTAATTTTTGTATTGTTTCATTAAAAAACCAATAAATTAACCTAAATCAACTTCATTTAGGAATAAATAGATTATCGTGACATCTTCTTGACAACTTTGTCAAGGTCTGATTTAATGCATAATTTAGTATTCGTGAGGAGATTATAAAAATGGCAATACCGAAAACTGCAAGAATGAAGGAGCACCTGGGTAAAACAGCACAGGTTAATCACGTAGCCCTCAGCGCGCCAATCACTTGGCTCAGGAAGGGTATCTCCGATTTCATGACAAGTCCGTTACTGGCACTATTCTATGGTTCATTATTTTCTATTGTCACTTATAACCTTTGGACTTACCTCTCTTCATCTCAAAGCCTTCATGATGTAAGGGTTCCCTTGGTGGGCGTTGTGGTATTACTTCTTGGTCCAATTTCAGCAATGAGTTTGTATGATGGCTCAAAACGTATCGAATCTGGTAAAAAACCCGCTCTTACAGATGTTTTATTATCCGCATTTAAAGCTAATGGCTCCTGCCCTTCAATCTTCTTGTCGGTAATGTTAATAGTGCTTGCAATTATGTGGATGATGTTCTCCCCGCTAATTTATGCAATTTTTAACACCGGATCGCTTAAT
>QOAB01000065.1 GCA_003978285.1 Candidatus Thioglobus sp. | reverse complement strand
CAGCCCTCTGAGCTCTGAAGGAGTGCCCTAATACGCTCATCTAGGTTTTCAAATAAGCGCTCTTCTGCAGTTGCTCTACCCTGCTCGTCTAGTGTAATTCTATTAATATGGCGTAGTTTAAGCGCACCTGAAAATAAACTACCCTGCCAGTCTTTAAAAGCATCACCAGTGTAATACAGTAAACTACCTGGCGCTATTGAGGGCACATAAACTTTCACCGGCTGTTCCATACCTTTTTTGTGCGTTCCCTCACCTACCGACACTGGACCCCAGTACTCCTTGCCATAAGATATAGTCGGCCAACCATAGTTTTTACCTTCTTTGATTAGATTGATTTCATCACCACCTCTTGGGCCGTGTTCGATTGACCAAAGGCGTTTATTCTCATTGTCCCAAACCAGTCCTTGTGGATTTCGATGACCGTAACTCCATATCTGTGGCAAGACATCTGAGCGCCCAACAAAAGGATTGTCTTCTGGTGTAGACCCATCAAGATTAAGCCTTAAAATAGAACCCGCATGTGAATTTAAATCTTGAGCGTTGGACCTAACACCACGATCGCCAATAGAAAAATAAACATGGCCTTTATCATCAAATGCTATTCGACTTCCATAATGAACGCTAGTATCGGTTTTTGAATCTGTGATAATTAAATCTTGCCAATCTTTTAATACATGCCCATCTATGTGTGCTCTGGCAAGTGTAGTAGCGCCTTGATCTTGAATAGCTTTAGAATAAGTAAAATATATCCAATCCCCTTCTTTATACTCAGGCACTTTTGCTACATCTAACAAACCACCTTGACCACTCGCCATTACTTCTGGAGGGCCAGTTAAGTAATTAAATTTTCCTGATTGAATGTTGAGTACACCCGCTCTACCTTTACGCTCGGTAAATAAGATTTCATCATTTGAGATAAAAACCATACTCCAAGGTACGCCCAAACCTGAAGCAATCTGTTTAAGCTGGAAAGCGTTAGAATAAACAACAGAAGATAGAAAAAAAAATAATAGAAAAACAAAGAAATTTTTAATCAATAAAATCATAGTTAAGCCCTTTCAACCCGTTAAAAAGACCTTTAATAATAAAGATTGATAGATCTAATCTTTTTTACAAGTTGATATACCAAAAATTGAATATGCAGGACACAAACCAAACAACGCTGTAAACACTAATACAACACCAATTACTCCTAAATACGAGCCATAATAAAATCCTGCGCCAATAACAACAGCACCAACAACGAATCTAACAATTTTGTCTTCCCTGCCTACATTGCATTGCATCACATGCTCCTTTTTTCAATTACCTACTTACGATTGTACTCCTTCAATGTTAATTTGTTGTATTTATCAATTTACGTACTTTATTTGCAATTACTTTTGAATCTAGGATTGTATTTGCATTTATATGTAATATTGTCACCTTTTCGGTGTCTTTGAGTGGCTCCAATGAGTGAAATTGTTGTTCCAATACACTCACATCAGCATCCGAGATATTGTTTTGATCATTTGAACGCTTTAGAACACGCTCACGAAGTTCGTTATTTTCTACTTGTAAATCAAGAATGATAGTAGGAACATCAATTTTATCAAAAGCCTGATAAAACATTTGACGCTCATTTAGCTGAAGAAAAGTTGCATCAACAATAACACTATAACCATCCTCAATAATGGATTTGGTTAAATCAAGCAATCGTTTATAAGTGACTCTGGTTGCCTCCGGAGCATACATATCCCCTTTCAGTAATGAACCTTGACCGCCATCAAATAAGCCGAATAGACGCTTTCTTTCAACATCGGAGCGAATCCAAATAGCCAATAGTCGTTCATTAAGGCGGGCAGCAAGTGTGCTTTTTCCACTGCCAGATAGGCCATGTAGCATAATTACACTAGGTTTTCTAGGTTGGGTGTAGGTGCTTGCTAATGCTAAATAATGCCCCACTCCATCAAGTAGGATTTTTTGTTCTTTAGTATCTCTCGCGTTTAGTTGTGCACATCGAATTGACAAGACCTTGGCACGAACACTGGCGAGATAACTACGGTAAAAATCCAATAAACTCAAGCCGGCATAATCGCCTGTTAAAGAAAGATATCCGTTTAAAAATTGCCAAGCTAAGTCAGGCCTTTCTCGACTTTCCAAATCCATAACTAAAAATGCCACTTCACTGATGACATCGATCCATCGGAGCTCATCGCTAAACTCAATACCATCAAAAATTTGCACCTTTGATTTCCAATGCACCATATTTGCTAAATGCATATCTCCATGACATTCCCGAACAAATCCATTCTTCAATCTTGAATCAATCTCACCAGAAAGTCTTTTCTTTTGTAAGGTGGTCCATTCTTGGAGTTGTTCAGAAGCTTTGACAATATGCTGATAATTGTGCAAATGTTGCTTAATCTGGATGAAATTTTCAAGTGCGAATGAAAAAATAACATCGACTTCACCATAACCTGAGTTAGCCTTAGCACGAGTAGAATCTAAGTGAAACTTAGCTACAGTTATGCAGAGCTCATCTAACCACTCATCTTTCCAGTGCTTAGAATGATTTTCCAGTAGTTTATCCAGCTCCATTTCACGGTCAAAACGGTGCATCCGCACAGCATACTCAACAACGTTCATGTGTTTGTCAGTTTGCTTATCAGTAATGAAAACTCGATCATCATTGCTAACAATTGATACAACATCAATATAAATATCGCTTGTTAGTCTTGAGTTGAGGCGTACCTCTTCAGTACAAAAGTGTTTACGAGCCTCAAGCGTAGAGAAGTCTAAAAACCCAAGATTAAGTGGTTTTTTAACTTTATAGGCGTACTCACCGGCTAGAAAGATGTGAGAAATGTGCGTCTCAACGTGTACAACCTCATCAACATGATGAGGATAGGCGCTTGGCTTTAATAATAGTCGTTCAATATTCACCATGCTCACACCTTTATTATCGAGCCTCGGTCAACAAAATATACACATACAAAACAAACTAAAAAATAAGCTTAGTTTATGAATGTAATAACTTAGCTATACCCTTTTAATGCCGTGGTTATACATTCTAGTTGCACCCTTTAATTGACGGCTACTTAACTTAGACCAAGGCTGGACTTCTGGTTGATAACCTTTATGCCAAGGCTGCACAATTTGTGTATTAACCTTTGATTGCAAGTGCATCGATTGCGTGTAATCATTTGCCCATGATTGAGTCGCTAAGGCCGTTCCAGTCGCTGATACTGCCGTTGTGACAGCTATTACCATGCTTTTGATTTTCATACTGTCTCCTGTTTTTTTTATTGGTTCACTTCAACTATACGCCTAATTTAATTAGAAAGCAAAAACAGGAAAACGATTTTTTAATTGTGCTTTTTTCTGACTAAGTGACTCTTTTGGTTGTGTCTTTGTTGTCCCAATAGTTGGCTTTATCTTTTAGAATCCAACGCACACCGCCTTTAGGGTCTTCAACATCGCCTTCATATCGTGGGATTAAGTGCACATGCAGGTGCATGACGCTTTGCCCTGCGGCTTCACCATTATTAACACCAATGTTGTAAGCGTCGGGTGAGAATTCTTCATCAAGTATTTTTTTAGCGGCTTTAAGTGCTTTACCAATGGCCAGAATTTCATCTTCAGTGGCTTCAAAATACGTGGCAAAATGGCGTTTAGGAATAATTAGCGTATGCCCAGGTGAAGCAGGGTAAGTATCAATAAACGCCTTTGTGTGTTCACACTCATAAATAACGCGTTCATCTCTTAATTTACAAAAAATACAATTATCACTCATGCTTGATCCTATTTGAAGAGGTTAATCTGAGTGCGTAATTTTACCGAAATCTTTTAAGATAGCACAGAAGAAAGCAATGCTTGCGTGTAATCGTTTTGAGGGTTGTTGAGTATTTCTTGTGTACTACCACTTTCTAATGCCTTGCCCTGCTTCATCACAATCATATGGTCGGCAAAATAATCTACAATCGAAATATCGTGAGTGATAATGATATAGCTCACACCCTTCTCACGCTGTAGACGTAATAATAAATTGAGTATTTGCACTTTAACGGTAGCATCGAGTGCCGAGGTTGGTTCATCACAAATAATTACTTCTGGGTTAACACTGATCGCTCTAGCAATTGATAAGCGTTGTAATTGGCCACCTGAGAGTTCGTGTGGGTAGCGATGCATGAGTTCAGGATCAAGCTCCACTTCTTGTAGCAACTCAGCTAGATAAGATAAATTAGCTTTATTGGGATTTAGCGTTTCTAGACCTTCGAGTAGAGTTTGTAAAATGCGCATACGCGGATTAAAACTCGAGGTGACATTTTGAAAAACGATCTGCACCTTAGAAGCGTACGACTTGCGATCATAATGATTAATCGCTTTATTACCCATGCTAACACAGCCATCATACAAATCTAACTGACGCATAATGGCTTTGGCCAGCGTGGTTTTACCGGAGCCAGATTCGCCAACAATGGCGAGATTTTGCCCTTGTTTAAGGCTGAAACTAATATCATCAACGGCTCTAACATAATCTGTAGTACGCCGAAACAGGCCAGTTTTAATGGGGAAATAAACCTTAACTTTGTCACCTTTAATGAGTACATCACCAAAGGCTTGATCTCGATTTCCTTTTGGTAAAGAGACTAAAAGATTTTTAGAATAAGCCTCGATTGGGTTTTGAAAAAATTCGGTTTTATCTCGGTTTTCAATGATGCTACCTTGATGCATAACCGCCACTCTGTCTGCCATGAGTTTGACCACAGATAAATCATGAGTGATAAGCAATATCGATAATTTACGATTTCTTCTTAACTCTAGCAACAGCTCTAATACTTGTTTTTGTGTGGTGACATCGAGCGCCGTGGTTGGCTCATCAGCTATGAGTAATTTGGCACCACCGGCGAGTGCGCAGGCGATCATCACCCGTTGTTTTTGCCCACCAGAGACTTGATGAGGATAGCGAGCATACATTTGGGCACTGGTATCCAAATCAACCTGCTCAAAAAGGTCTAAAACGCTTGATTTACGCTGTTTTTTGCTTAAATTGGTATGCAAGGCCAATACTTCATCTACTTGCTCGCCAATGGTCATAATTGGGTTTAAGCTATTGGATGGATCTTGGAAAATAAAGGCGATTTCTGAACCACGAAAATTTTGAATATTTTGCGCATGGCTTAAATCAGTGTCTTCGTAGGTGATTTTGCCGCTTTTTTTAAGGTTTTTTGTCAGTAAATCAACTATACTCAAGGCGGTTAAGCTCTTTCCAGAGCCGGATTCACCCACTAAAGCAAAGATTTCCCCTTGGTTAATACTGAAGCTAATATTTTTTACGATTTTTTGTGATTTAGTAAAAATTGATAAATCTTCAACGCTGAGTAAGGGTTTAGGCATCTTCGTCTCCTTTTGGATCAAATACCTGACGCACACGATCAGCAAATAGATTGGCGCTAAGTACCAGAATAAACATAAAAATAAAGCTAGAGGCTAGAGGCCACCAAACCACCGGGTCGGTAGAGAGCTCTAATCGTGCGGCATTGATCATATTACCCCAACTCATGGTAGTGGCATCGACACCGACACCCACATAGGACAACACCGCTTCAATCAATACCAAGCCTGAGAAATCCAACACAATGGAGATGAGCACCAAATGCATGACGTTTGGCATTAGGTGATTAAACAAAATCTTAATATTACTGACACCAAATACTTTAGCAGCTTGGACAAATTCTAGCTCTGAGAGTTTGAGTGTTTCTGCGCGAATCAAGCGACATAAGCCTGTCCATGAAGTGAGTGCTAATATCACACAAAGTAACAGTAATTTTAGATCTGAGCGCTCTAAAGCAGAGGCATAATCAGAGGCATGTTCGTCCATATATACTTGCAAGATTAACACTAAAGCGGCGATGAGTAGAATGCCTGGAATGGCATTAATGGTGGTGTAGATATACTGAATCACATCGTCAGTTTTGCCTTTAAAATAACCTGCCATTAGTCCTAAAATAATGGCTGGTGGCAAGGCTAAAAGCGTTGTCAATAAACCAAACACCATTCCAGTGCGAATACTCTTAACGGCTTTGTAAAAGACATCAATGCCGGCTTTATCGGTACCTAAGATGTGATAATTTGGCATTAGTAACACCACCCAAGTGCAGAAAAACACCAGAGTAAAAATCGTGGCTAAGGCTGATCGATTATTTGTAGTATTAATCGAGGTGAATTTTTCTAAAAGCAAAATAAAAGCAACAAAAATAGCGGCTGCATAAAACAGTGCGTTGGCACTAATGACTAAAAGGTTTTTATTGTTGTCGCTGGCATTGGTGATTTCGTCTGATACTAAGTTAAGGTGTACGCGTCCACGAAGGCCATTATCTAAATATTCTTTGGAAAACTGTTCAAAATTCAGTGGTGTAGAGTAGGTTTTTTCTTCGGCTTCTAGTGCAGGTAGTAGCGCCCTATCCAATACACTATAAGTTGTGGTGCTGTTATCCAGCCTAAAATGGATGGAGTCTGACAGGCCGACTAAAATATAAAATGCAAATACAATAAAAGCAGATAGCGCTAAAGGCTGGGCAAAGATTTTTTGCCATTTTTGTAATAACAATTCGTTGCCGCGTATTTTCACCACGGCAACCATGCACAGAGCGAATAACACCCATAGCAAGAAGTCAGTCCATAGCCAGACAAAGGTCATTTGAACTTCACCCTCGGATCAACCCAAGTGTAGGAGATATCCGTTAATAATAGGCCAACAATATAAAGGATTGAGCCTAAGAATACCATGGCGCGCACAATGGCAAAATCTTGTGAATTGATCGCATCGATAGTGTAACTACCTAAGCCTGGAATAGAGAAGAAACTTTCCATGATTAAGCTACCCATAAATAACGATGGAATGATGACAACCACACCGGTCAGAATCGGAATCATGGCATTTTTTAGTACGTGTTTGAATAGTACTTGTTGCTCGCTAAGGCCTTTGGATCGGGCCGTATTAACATACGGCTTGTTGATTTCTTCTAGGAATATCGAACGATACCACCTAACCCCTGCACCGAGCCCGGAGACCACGCCAATGAGTACTGGCAGCATAACAAAACGCCAAGATTCTAAACCATCTTGGTAGCCTGAAACTGGAAACCAATGCCACATGCCGGCGACAATTTTTTGGCCGATAATGATGTAAAAAAGCCCTGATATCGACATCAGTGCCACGGTAAAAATTAAGCTCATTCGCTCTAATTTGGTGCCGAGCAACATCACCATCCACATAGCAAATACAATGTTAGTAATTAGCGCAATAATAAAGGATGGAATGGCCAAGGCCAATGATGGCCACATGCGCTGAGCAATGTCTTTATTGATGTTTCGACCTGAGTCTGAATGGCCAAAATCAAGCTGAAACAAAGGAATAGATTTTTGGTAAAAAATAGTGTCTGTGAGTATTGCCGAACCCGATTGATCGGTATTAACAAACAAGGGCTTGTTGTAGCCTTTTTCTTCTTTCCAAGTGTGAATATCAGCCTGTGTAACGTGTTTGGCACCCAATTGAATACGTGCCATATCGTCTGGTGTATTCACCATAAAAAATAATAGGAACGTGATTAGGTTAACGCCTAATAAAATAGGAATACTATATAAGGCGCGTCTGAGTATGTAGGTCCACATTTTGTTATATTTAATAAAAAAGCCAGCAAAAAGCTGGCTTTATTTTATATCAAATAATCTGATTCAATACTTATTTAGCGCTAGTATCTGCCGTTGTAGGAATGACTCTGTTATAGCCGTAATTACGCCACGGGCTGTTTTTCCAAGTATTGTTATTCCAAGGGCCTGTTTGATTGCCCCAAGGTGAATTACCAAAATTAGAATTATTCCAAGGGCCATTGTTAAAACTTTGATTACCCCATGGGCCATTGTTAAAGCCTCTGTTGCCCCATGGATTGTTATTATTCCAACCATTGTTACCCCAAGGGCCACTGTTGTTAGAATCAAACTCATCCATCATGTCGTCCATCTCTTCGCTGAACCAATCTGGCGTAAATATTGAGTATGGATTGTTACCAAAAATACCGTTGTTGTTGTTATTAGAACCGCCCCATGGACCATTGTTAAAACTGTTGTTACCCCAAGGGTTGTTGTTACCACCCCAACCTGCACTTGCATTTAACGCTAGGGTTAATAGTGAAATTGTAATAATTTTTTTCATCTTGCTCTCCTCTGTATATTTAAAAAATGAAAGGTCATTATAGACCAATAATTTTCATCAGACGAAAAAAAAACCAGCAACAAGTGCTGGTTTTTTTCTTGCAAAAATAAATTAAATTATTTTGCTGAAGCAGTAGGTGCAGATGCAGCCGGTGCAGTTCTGTTCCATGGTGTGTTGTTATTCCAAGGACCGTTGCTGTACGGGTTGTAACCATAACCGTTGTTCCAACCGTTATTATTACTGTTGATCTCATCGTCGATTTCATCAACCATGTTGCTCATTTCTTCCATGTACCAACGTGGATCCCAGTAGTCGTATGGGTTGTAACCAAACATGCCGTTATCAGTTTGGTAACCACTGTTGTTGTAACCATTGCCCCAAGGTGTGCTGTTGTTGTTATTCCAAAAAGCGTTAGCACCTAGTGCTGCTACCATTGCAAAAATTGCGATTATCTTTTTCATTGTCATATCTCCATAAATTAAATAAAAGGAAAGTATATTATAACATAGTAATATTATAAGTCAATACTATTGTTTCAAATTGGCCAATAGCTAAAATCCGCTCGGATATGGGCTAGGTGGTTGGTTAAACTGATAGTTACTCGGATAAGGGCTTGGTAAGTCATAGCCACCCGTACTTGATGCGTTGTCTGTATTAGAGAATGATTGCGCTGCAGGCGTCATAAACATCGGTGTTGAGTATGGCATGCGATTACTCTCTGCTTGGTAAGCTTGGTCAGGGGTTGGCATCTGGCTCATGTCAAAGCGTGAGGCATTAATATTATAAGGGCGATTGTTATAAGGATAACCATAGCCTTGATTACGCTTATTACCAAACATATTATTGTCGGTAACTTTTTCCATCCAAAACATTGGTGTCCAAACTGGCCAATTATTATCGTCATAGCCCGAACCATAACTGTTAAAGTCTAAAAATGCATTGGCATTAAAACTAACTAAAAATAAAGACGCTACAAACAATTTTTTCATCAAAACCCCCTATTAAATTAGACTTAATTATAATACCAAATATGTCGACAAAACAGATATTACAATCCCTTTTAGAAAAGCGAATTTTGGTGCTTGATGGTGCGATGGGTACCATGATCCAAAAGCACAAACTTAGTGAGGAAGATTATCGCGGTGAACGCTTTAAAGATTGGCATATCTTAGTACAAGGTAATAACGACCTTTTGTCACTCACACAGCCTCAAATTATTCAAGATATTCACAAATCCTACCTTGAGGTGGGTGCCGATATTGTTGAAACCAATACCTTTAACGCTACCAAAACTTCCATGTCTGATTACAAGATGGAAGAATTCGCCTATGAAATTAACGTTGAGAGTGCACGATTAGCGCGTGAAGTCTGTGATGAGTTTTCTACCGAAGACAAGCCGCGCTTTGTTGCCGGTGTCATTGGCCCGACTTCGCGTACTTGTTCACTTTCACCGGATGTGAATGACCCTGGTTTTAGAAACGTTACCTTTGATGAGTTGGTTGGCGTGTATATGGAGTCGACTCGTGGCCTGATTGAAGGTGGCTCAGACATCATCTTAATTGAAACTATTTTTGATACGTTGAATGCCAAGGCGGCTATTTTTGCCGTACAGCAAGTTTTTGAAGATGACGGGGTTGAACTACCGATTATGATTTCCGGCACCATTACTGATGCTTCTGGCCGTACGCTGTCTGGGCAAATGACGGAAGCCTTCTACAATTCATTACGTCATGCTAACCCTATTTCTATCGGCCTTAACTGCGCCCTAGGCCCTGATTTATTACGTCAATACGTGGCTGAAATGTCGCGCGTGGCTAACATTTACACCTCTGCACATCCGAATGCTGGCCTGCCAAATGAGTTTGGTGGGTATGACTTGGGTGCCATTACCATGAGTGAGCAAGTGGGTGAGTGGGCCGAGTCTGGCTTGGTCAATATTTTAGGTGGTTGTTGTGGATCCACGCCTGATCATATTAAGGCGATCGCCGATGCAGTTGAAGGCTTGGCACCTAGAAAAATCCCTGATATTAAACCTGAGTGTCGATTATCTGGCCTAGAAGCCTTCAATATTGGCGAAGACTCATTATTTGTTAATGTTGGTGAACGTGCTAACGTTACCGGCTCTGCAAAGTTTAAGCGCCTCATTCTAAACGAGGAGTTTGAAGAGGCGCTCGATATTTGCCGAGCACAAGTAGAAGATGGCGCACAAGTGGTTGACATCAACATGGATGAAGGCATGCTGGATGGCAAGGCAGCCATGGTTCGATTTATGAATCTGATTGCCTCTGAGCCAGACATCTCTAAAGTGCCATTGATGGTGGATTCATCAAAATGGGAGATTATTGAAGCCGGCCTTAAATGTACACAAGGTAAGGCGATTGTTAACTCAATTTCACTTAAAGAAGGTAAAGACAACTTTATTAAATACGCACATCTGTGTAAGCGCTATGGTGCGGCGATTATCGTCATGGCCTTTGATGAAATTGGCCAGGCTGATACCCAACAACGCAAAATTGAAATCTGTACTGAGGCTTATGACATATTGGTGAATGAGGTTGGCTTTCCACCAGAAGACATTATCTTCGACCCAAATATTTTTGCGGTAGCCACTGGTATTGAAGAGCACAATAACTACGGCGTAGACTTTATTGAAGCCACGCGTGAGATTACTAAGAACCTACCTTATGCAAAAATATCAGGCGGTGTGTCTAACGTATCGTTCTCCTTTAGAGGTAACAACCCCGTACGTGAGGCGATTCACTCAGTATTTTTATATCATGCGATAAAGGCTGGCATGACCATGGGTATTGTCAATGCAGGCCAGTTAGTGGTTTACGACGATATTGATCCAGAACTTAAAAAAGCGGTAGAAGATGTTGTTCTTAATAGCGACGAAGAAGCGGGTGAACGTTTAGTTGACATTGCGGGTAAATTTTCTGGCACGGGTGAAGTTCAAGAAAATAAAAGAGATCTAGAGTGGCGCACTTGGTCAGTTGAAAAACGTTTAGAACATTCTTTAGTTAAAGGTATTACCGAATTTATCGATGAAGATACAAAAGAAGCACTGGAAAAATTAGGTCGCCCTATTTTGGTGATTGAAGGCCCACTGATGGATGGCATGAACGTGGTTGGTGATCTGTTTGGCGATGGAAGAATGTTCTTACCACAAGTAGTAAAATCTGCCCGGGTAATGAAAAAATCAGTGGCTTGGTTAGATCCTTTTTTAGAAGAAGAAAAACAAGGTTGTGGCGTTAGAACCCAAGGCAAGATCCTCATGGCTACCGTTAAAGGTGATGTGCACGATATTGGTAAAAATATTGTTGGCGTGGTTTTGTCTTGTAACAACTATGAGATTATTGATTTGGGTGTGATGGTGCCTGCTGAAACTATCCTTGAAACTGCCATCAAAGAAAATGTGGATATTATTGGCTTGTCTGGCTTAATCACCCCATCACTCGATGAAATGGTGTTTGTGGCCAAAGAAATGACGCGCCGAGGTTTTGAACTGCCCTTATTGATTGGTGGTGCTACGACTTCAAAAGCACACACAGCGGTTAAGATTGAGCCGCAGTATGACAAGGGTGTGTTTTACGTTAAAGACGCTTCTAAAGCCGTTGGTGTTGCTACTTCACTGTTATCAGAAAAATTAAAACCAGCCTTAGTGCAAAGCACCAAAGAAGAATACGAAGAAGTACGAGTACGGCGTGCTAGCAAAGGCAAGACCAAACTTATTAGTCTTGAAGCTGCTAGAAAGAACAAACCCAAACTCAAGTTTGATCAAATCACCATGCCAAACAAACTTGGTATTCATGTATTTGAAGATTATGATCTGAATGAAATCTTTGAGTTTATTGACTGGGTGCCATTCTTTAGAACCTGGGAGCTTGCTGGAAAATTCCCCGATATTCTCACTGATGAAATTGTGGGTGAATCTGCCACCGAACTATTTAAAGATGCTAAAGCCATGTTTAAGAAAGTCATGGATGAAAAATTACTGCAAGCCAATGCCGTTGTAGGTATCTTCGCTGCTAATAGTGTGAATGAAGACATTGAGCTAACTGATGAGAACGGCAAGGTGTTAATGACACTCAATCAACTGCGTCAACAACTCGATAAAAAAGGCAACACGCCTAACTTCTGTCTGAGTGATTTTATCGCCCCTAAAGACGGTGGTGTGCAAGATTATATGGGAGCATTTGCAGTTACCACTGGTATTAATATCGATCCATTAGTAGCAGCTTATGAAGCCGACCACGATGACTACAACTCCATTATGATCAAAGCTGTGGCTGATCGTTTTGCTGAAGCCTTTGCTGAAATGATGCATTATAAATTCCGTACTGAGCTCTGGGGTTATAGTGATGAAGATTTTAATAATGATGAATTTATTGGAGAAAAATACCGTGGCATTCGCCCTGCGCCTGGCTACCCTGCTTGCCCTGAGCACAGTGAAAAAGAAAAACTATGGGAATTACTCGACGTAGAGAAAAACACCGGTATGACGCTTACCAGCTCGTATGCGATGCTACCAACAGCTAGTGTTAGTGGCTGGTATTTTGCGCATCCTGAATCGCGTTATTTTGGTGTGGCAAAGATCAATCAACAACAAGTTGAAGATTACGCTAAACGCAAAGGTGTTTCGGTTAGTGATGCAGAGAGATTACTTTCTCCGAATTTAGATTAGTCGTTTAAGCGCCAAACTCAATACTACGTAATTCTTTAGCCAGCTGGTCAAGTGATGAGTTGATTAACTTATATGCGCCTTCAGCACCATATAGCTTAGCAAGCTCTCAAGGGCTTCATTGATAACAACCTTATAAGGCACTTCAATGCTATTTTGCAATTCATACGTACCCAAGTAAAGCACAGCGTGCTCAACCGAACCCAGCTCATCAGTTTCTCTGGAAATAGTTGGTGCAATTAGCTCGTCTAATTCAGTTCTATTTCTTAAGATGTTAAGGAATAGATTGGAAAAGAAAGCTTTAGAAATCTTGCCTTCTTTTTGATTGAGGAATTGCTGCTCAATTTGCAAGACTTCACCACCTGATACTAGGTATTGATACAGGGCTTGGACAACACGCTCGCGTGAGCGTTGTTTTGGAGTTTTGAAAGCCATAATCTAAAACGCTTGGCTGTCAGCCTGCTTCATTAAATAAAGCATTTCAATCATTGCCAGGGTGGCCTCTTCGCCTTTGTTGCCTTTGTAGCCGCCAGCTCTACCGATAGTTTGATCCATATTGGAAGTGGTTAGCACACCAAAAGCTGTTGGAATTTCATACTGGTAAGAGACGTCAGCCACACCGCGGGCACACTCATTACAAACAAAATCAAAGTGTGGGGTTTCGCCATTAATCACAGCACCTAGGGTAACAATACCGTCGTATAGATTTTCACCAGCTGATTTTTGCCCAGCTAAACGTTTAGCTAATAATGGAATCTCGAACGCACCCGGTGCATAAAACACGTTAACGTTGTTTTTATTAATGCCGTATTTGGTTAAGGTTTCATGTGCTGCCGCTAATAATTTATCACCAATATCTTGATAAAAATA
>QOAB01000014.1 GCA_003978285.1 Candidatus Thioglobus sp. | reverse complement strand
TCGATCCAACCTAAAGTAGCCTCACGGTCACCTTCAAGCTTACCTACAACCGTACCTGAGTGTAAGTGATCACCACCAGACAAACGTAAGATCTTAGCCAATACGCGGAAGTGGATACCGTGATGCGGGTTGCGATCTAATACCGCGTGCATTGCACGGTGAATGTGTAATAGCATGCCATTATCTTGACACCATTGTGCTAGCTGCGTATTAGCAGACCAGCCACCAGTGATGTAGTCATGCATAATGATCGGAGAACCGATTTCTTTAGCATACTCAGCACGCTTCATCATTTCATCAGAAGTAGGCGCTGTAACGTTTAGGTAGTGACCTTTACGCTCACCAGTTTCAGCTTCAGCTTTCACGATTGCTTCTTGTACGAAGTCAAAACGAGCTCTCCAACGCATGAACGGCTGTGAGTTTACGTTTTCATCATCTTTCGTGAAGTCTAAACCACCACGAAGGCCTTCATAACAAGCACGACCATAGTTCTTAGCAGACAAACCTAATTTAGGTTTAATTGTACAACCTAGGAATGGACGACCATATTTATTAAGAATATCACGCTCTAACTGGATACCTTGTGGCGGACCATTACATGTCATTACGTATGCAATTGGGAATCTGATGTCTTCTAGTCTAAGTGCACGTAAAGCTTTAAAGCCGAATACGTTACCAACTAAAGAAGTCATTACGTTTACAACTGAACCTTCTTCAAAAAGATCAATTGGGTATGCAATAAATCCATAAAAACATGTATCGTCGCCTGGTACATCTTCGATCGCATAACAACGACCCTTGTAGTGGTCAAGATCTGTTAAAAGATCTGTCCATACTGATGTCCAAGTACCTGTAGAAGATTCAGCTGCAACTGCTGCTGCTAACTCTTCACGAGGAACACCGTCTTGTGGTGTAATTTTAAAACATGCCAGGATATCCGTATCTAACGGGGTATAATCCGGCATCCAATAAGTTTCGCGGTACTCTTTTACGCCCGCATCATAAGTCTTAGCCATTAAGCTCTCCTTTCATTAAAAGAACCACAATCATACAATAACGTTTAAATAATGTAAAATAATATTTATTTAGTAAATAATAAGTTTTACTTATGATTAATTACACCCTAAAACAACTGTATAGCTTCGAGGCTGTTGTGCGTCTTAAAAGCTTTACAAAAGCCAGTAAAGAACTGAATATTACTCAACCAGCTGTATATATGCAAATTCAACAACTGAATAAAAATATTGGTTCAGATTTGCTTAATATTAAAGGCAAAACCCTCTCGCCAACCTTCATAGGAAAAAAACTCTATCAAACCTGTCTAGAGGTCATTGCCAAACTAGAACAAACTCAATCAGACATTGAGCAAACACTCGATCCTGAAGCGGGTCACTTACAAATCGCTGTTGCTACTACAACCAATTCATTTGTTTCTCGGGTGCTTGCAAAGTTTAAAAAAGAATACCCGAAGATGACGTTTTTCTTAGAAGTAACCAACCGTAAATCACTACTTGAAAAACTCAATAATAACGAAACTGATCTTGTCATTATGGGTGAGCCTCCCGTAGATATGCCACTGATAACAAAGCCTTTTATGGAAAATCCACTGATTGCCATTGCCCACCCTGATCATCCACTACTTAACAATAAGAATAATTCTATTAAAGCACTGAATAAGGAGACGTTAATTACACGTGAACAAGGCTCTGGTACGCGCATCACCATTGAGCGTATTACTGGTATGCATTTTAACTCTGATATTGAGATTAACTCAAATGAAGCGATTATTGAAGCTGTACAAGCAGGATTAGGAATTGGTTTTGTGTCTAAACACACGGTTAAATTAGAATTAGAAAATGGTATTATTAAGCAACTCAATACCGATAAATTTCCAATTACTCGTCATTGGCATGTAGTTCATCATGCTAAGAACAAACTCTCACCCATTGCTCAGCGCTTTAAAGATTTTATTGTGGAAAACAGCAACTTACAATAAGTCAACTTTAAGAAAATACAATCGTTTTATTATTACAAGTTAGTACCCGATCTTCTAGGTGATACTGTAAGCCTTTTGCAAGCGTAATCTTTTCAATATCCTGGCCCATTTTTTTCATATCATCAGCACTGTCTGCGTGGTCAACACGTACTACATCTTGCTCAATAATCGGGCCTTCATCTAAATCAGCTGTCACATAATGACAAGTAGCACCAATCAGTTTAACGCCTCGTTCGGCTGCACGCTTATAAGGATTAGCGCCTACAAAAGATGGCAAGAACGAATGATGAATATTAATAATCTTACCTTCAAAGTGCTTACACAAATCTTGTGGAATGATTT
Source organism: Candidatus Thioglobus sp. (assembly GCA_003978285.1). Next base: position 11,126 of record QOAB01000014.1, on the reverse strand, counting down.
GCATATAGCGTGCTAGCACCACTACATCTGGCTTAAAGTCAATCACGGCCTGTGTCATACTGACAATATCTGCTTCCTTAGTATTTGCTTCAATACTCACTTGCTTAAAAGGCACGTCGTACCAACTGGCCAGTTTGGATAATCGCTGATGGTTAGATAATACACCGATGATTTCACCCTCGAGTTCATTTTCATGCCCGCGGTGTAATAAGTCAGCCACACAGTGTGAGCTTTTAGAACCCATAATCAAAATACGCTTTAACTTAGAGGTATCATTCAAACACCAAACCATGTTGTAAGTTTTAGCAATAATTTCAAAATCAGATTGAAAATCTTCAATCGAACAAGACAAAGAGGTTGATTCAATCTCGATACGCATAAAAAAGCGTTTATTTAAATCATCAAGATGATGGTGTGCTTCTTTAATATTGCCATTATGTTCAAAAATAAACTGACTCACTTTGGCGACCAAACCGTGTGCATCAGGGCAAGAAATTAATAATCGATGCATGCTCATAAATTTAAGTACGATACTCCGCGTTGATTTTTACATAGTCATATGAGAAATCTGTGGTCCACACGCTTTCTTGCGTGTCACTCTCACCAATCTCAATGGTAATTACAATTGTATCTTTTGCCATCTCGGCACTGCCCGCTGCTTCTGTGTAGCTCTCATCTGGCTCGCCAGCTTGGATAATACTCACCTCGTTCAGATAAATATTAATATCTTCGATGGTTAAGCTGCTAATATTTGCACGACCAACTGCCGCCAGGATACGACCCCAATTTGCATCACTTGCAAATAGTGCAGTCTTCACCAATGGAGAATGGGCAACCGTATAAGCCACTTCTAGGCAGTCTGCGTTACTCACACCACCCTTCACACAGACCTCGACAAACTTAGTAGCGCCCTCACCGTCTTTAATAATTTGATGCGCTAAAGACTGTGTTACTTCATTAAGCGCCTGCTGAAACTCATCAACACAATTGTGAATATCAACACCGCTCATGCCGGTTGCACTTAGTGTGCAGGCATCATTGGTTGAGGTATCACCATCTACCGTAATACGATTAAACGATTGGTTGACGGAAGATGTTAAACATTGTTGTAATTTGGCTTGAGTTGATTTAACATCAGTAAAAATAAAACTGAGCATGGTTGCCATATCGGGGCGAATCATGCCAGAACCTTTAGCGACACCACTAATGGTTACCATCTTACCATTCACTTCAAATTGCTTTGAGGCGGTTTTTTCAACTAAATCAGTGGTTAATATTCCCTTAGCAATATCATCCATCGAATCACTCGATAATTTAACAATTGCTTTTGGAATGCCGGTATCAAACTTAGAAATATCAAGCTGCTGACCAATCACACCGGTTGAAAATGGCAACACTTGTTCGATATCAATATTAAGCTCACTGGCCAAACACGCACAAGTGTGTAATGTATTTTTCATGCCTTGTGTGCCAGTGCCTGCGTTGGCATTACCACTATTAATAAGTAGTGCTTTAGGATGATGATTAAGGTGATTTTTGGCTATTACTACAGGTGCTGCACAAAAAACATTTTGAGTAAATACTGCAGCCGTCGCTGTTGTCTCTGTTAAATAAATAACCGACAAATCTAAGGCGTCATTATTCTTGATACCTGCATCAATCGATGCTGACAATACACCTTTTATATTTAATAATGACTGACTCATATCTAGTAATAAATCCTTAATAATTAAGGGTATTTTACTGACTTAGAGTTCTCAGAATAAATTTTTAATCTATCTTCAATATAGCGAATATTGTGGCTACTTAGTTGCCGTTACTCTTTTGTTGTACGAAACCCAATAGCCAAACATAGAAATAGTAAATAGATACTGCACAATAAACTGAATCCATTCAGGTTTAGAGTACCAACCAAACAATACATGTAAAGGTATTCCTAGAGCACCATCTTTATGACTAAATATTGTTTTTGCAACATTAAACGCCTTATCAAAAACAAAACTATCTGGCGTAATCATTCCATATCCCTTTAATGCTGAAAAACCTTCATGTAATGAGTAACCTAATAAAAACCCGGCTTGTAAAATTAAATAAGCCAAAGTAACTTTAAATAAAACAGCTAAATTAACTTTAATCAACGAATAAAAGATTAAGATAGACAATACTAGAGCTGACAGAATACCCATAATGACTATATCAAATGGATATTTCCCTGCAAAGGAAAAGATCGCTATTTCAGTACCCTCTCGGGCAATAATAATAAATGAGATCCAGAATAATGCGCTAGCAGAAATATTTTTACCCACTTGCTCTTTGACATGTTGAGACATATTAGTACCATGTCGAATCATCCAAATAATAAAAACAGATACAAGTAATAAAGCCACTAAACTGGCTGCACTTTCCCATAACTTTGTTAAACTTGAAACGCCCCCCAAATACTCAGAAAATCGACTTAATAGCAAACCCAAAATTATAGAAATAATAACACCTGCAACACTACCTTGAGTGATCTTGTTTTTTAAGTGTTCTTTGTCAATCTTTGTAATATATTGCAAAACAATAGCTATTAGAAGAAAGGCCTCCAAACCTTCTCTGAACCCCATAATAAAGCTTGGCATTTGTATCACCTTATTTTTCTCCTAGATTAATATTTTCTGAACACTTGATGATTTGCGTTCTCAAACAAAAGTGTAAATGATACACGTTCTCATTTACATTATCAATAACATTTAAGAAAATAATAATTTAGAATATTATTTTTTATTAATAAAATGAAAAATACATATTAATATATAAATATCATAAAATGTCATTATTAATAATAACTATCTAACGCTTAATGAATTCAGAATTGCGTACAAAGGCTAGCCAAAAAATCACCATAGTTGGCGCTATTGTTGATTTTTTATTAGCCATCTTTAAGGTGACGGTTGGTATGGTTGGTAGTTCTGGCGCTCTTATTGCTGATGGTATTCACTCATTCTCAGATTTACTCTCTGATGGTATGGTGTTTTACGCAGCAAAACATTCAGCTGAAGAAGCAGATGAGGAGCACCCTTATGGCCATGAGCGCTTTGAAACTGTTGCCACACTTGGCTTAGCAATCATTCTGTCGATTATTGGAACAGGTATTATTTTTGATGCGTTTGATCGCTTAAGTAATCCAAGTGAGCTTTCACACAGCACACTACTTTTGAGCGTTGCCGCCCTATCTATCTTTTCTAAAGAAGTATTGTATTGGTACACCTTAAAAGTAGCCAAAACTTATAAATCTGAAATGCTCAAAGCCAATGCTTGGCATCATCGGTCTGATGCATTGACATCGATTGTGGTGTTTATTGGTATTTTGGGTAGTTTAAATGGTTACCTATATCTTGATGGTGTTGCAGCTGTTGTGGTTGGTTTAATGGTGATTTACATTGCTTGGGAATTAGGCACCGGCGCTACTAAAGAATTAGTCGATACCTCCATTGACGCCGCACAAGTTGAACAACTCAGAAATGCCATTGGTCAGATTGGTGGAGTAAACAATGTACATTCACTACGTACTCGTAAAATTGGTCATAGGATTTCTGCTGATGTACATGTGCAGGTGGACCCATTCATAAGTGTGAGTGAGGGTCATATTATTACTGTAAGTGTTGAGCGCGTGGCTAAAGACTGTCTAGAGGATTTGCATGATGTTACTGTGCATATTGACCCTGAAGATGATGAAACTTCCGCACCTTGCGAGAACTTACCTGAGCGCGCCCAAGCACTTGGCATCCTTAATAAAGCTTTATTTAACAACAAATGTGATGGTGAAATTAAGCGCATTCAACTGCACTATCTTGATGGGCAAATTCATGTAGATTTCTTTTTGCCACTTTCATGCTTATCTTCTGATAAAAGCTACGATGAGATCTTGGACAAGTTAACCGAAGTAGTAAGAGAACTACCTGAATTTGGTGATATTAAAGTTTACTTTGGTTAAAGCCTAATTTATAAACTGTGATAAGCATGGCACATTGCGCCTGCTAATGCATCTGCCGCATCTTCTTGTGGGGCTTTATTGAGTTTTAAAGATTCTTGCACCATATAAGAAACTTGATCTTTGGTAGCATGTCCTTTGCCAACTACAGCTTTCTTGATCTGATTGGGACTGTATTCAACCATAGTAATACCATTGACTCCTGCCGCCGAAATAATAGCACCACGCGCATGGCCAAGCTTAATCGCAGCATCTGGATTGGGGCGATCAGGACGCATAAAGGCGCGCTCAATCACCACAATATCGGGCTGATACTGTTTAATCAGTTGATCAATCTCAATAAAGATGGTGGTAATACGATCAGTCAGCTCGCCTTTGGTGCGAATGCAGCCACTGGCAATATAGTTAAATTTGAGTTTTTGTGCTTCGATTAAACCAAAGCCTGTGACTCTTGAGCCGGGATCAACCCCTAATATTTTCATAAAAATATTTTATCAGTTGCTTGACTTTGCTTAATATATATAAGTATTTTATGATATACTTTTATTTTTTCAAATTTAAAGGGTAAGAAAATGGCAGTATTAGAACTAAACAAGGATAATTTTGATGAAACAATTCAGAACAATGATATTGTCATTCTAGATTTCTGGGCGCCATGGTGTGGCCCTTGTAAGCAATTTGCGCCAACTTATGAAGCCATGAGCGAGAAAATTGATGGTGTAACATTTGCAAAAATTAACACTGAAGATGAGCAAGATTTAGCCGGTCAATTCCAAATTCGCTCTATCCCAACATTGATGATTTTCAGAGAACAAATTGCTATTTTCTCTCAACCAGGCGCTATGGCTGAATCAGATCTTGAAGCTGTACTTAATAAAGCCAAAGAGCTTGATATGGCAATGGTACGCAAGGAAATTGCAGAGAAAGAAGATAAGGCCTAAATCAAACTCAGATAAAGTTTTTCATTAAACCCGACGTTTATATCACTCCCCGTCACTAAGACGGGACGTTTGATAAGCGTTGGGTTTTTTAACGTCAACGCTAAAGTAATGTTTTGTTTTTCAGTATCGCTAAGATTACGATACGTGGTTGAGCGCTTATTAATGACTTTATCCCAACCCAAAGCATCAACAAAGCTTTGTAGAGTTTGCTCATCAATTGGGTTTTGACGAAAATCAATAAATTCAAATTCGACACCTTGCACCTCTAAAAACTTCTGTGCCTTTTTAATGGTGTCACAATTTTTAATGCCGTACATTTTGATCATAATGGTCATACTTAAAGATTATAGAATTCTAGTATTTCTTTACGCTCAGCATCCACAATAATTCGCAGACCTTTACTAGGATAATACCAATACTCAACACCGGACTCAACCAGCTCAACACGTGCTGGCTTTTTAAACAAACCTAACAAAGTGTCGGCTGATAAGTCAGCACTCGGAATAAAGGTTAGCGCACTAATGGTTAAGCCAAACATTGAAGATTCACCTGCTTGATTAAAGATGGTTTTTTTGTTACCGCTCGGCATGACTTCAGTCTCTTTGATGTTGTCACTCAAGTAATTAAATTGCTGATCATTGAGTGCTAAATTAAGAATAACCCTTGCTGAAATACCTCCTACTTTGGTATTTGAAAAGAAAATTTCTAGTGTTTTCTTTTGGTCTTTGTCTTCAAACAAAGAGGCTTCGACCTCGGTGCCAAATAGGCGCATAGATTCAGCTAATACACTCTCATCCATGGTTAGATCAAAAACAACGGTTTTGCCTTGATGATTAACATAGCTTTGCCAAGGCATGGCTTGGTTGTCAGGGATTTCAACATCACGTGTGCTTAGATAAAACACACTATAAATCACAAAGGTGATCAGTAAAATAATAAGAACCAATCTACTCTCTTTCATCGATCAAATGGTTCTTTATTGACTTTGCCTCTTAGCCAATTAAGTGCTTTGAATGTTGGCTCGTGGTTAATCAATTTTAACTCTAACTTGCGTTTACCTGGAAATTCCATTAAGAATAAACCCAGCAAGATAGAGATTATGCCTTGGCCTGGTGTTACCAGCATAATAATGCCAGCAATTAAAAGCACAAAGCCAATCAATGTTCTAATAACGACAATGATCAAATGACCAAGGTGTTCGATTTCAACTTTGTGTTGATTGGTATGGATAAAATAATCCTGAGGAATCTTGCCTAATAAAAATGGGGTTAATAGAAGACTGGCAACAAAAACAACAAAAGACACTATCCCCACCCAGACAAAATACTGATGATAGTCTGCTGTGGCTTGGGTAATAAAATCTAACATTCTAATAAGAAAGTTACTGGGCCGTCATTGGTGAGTGATACTTGCATATCAGCGCCAAATATACCTGTGGCTACTGTGTCATGTGCTTTTTGTATTTGATGAACAAAATAGTCATACAGTTCTTCTGCTTCTTTGGGTGGTTTGGCGGTGGAAAATCCAGGTCGTGTTCCAGAGCTAGTATCTGCAACTAGAGTAAATTGTGAAACAAGCAAAACACCACCTTTAACATCAATAACTGATAGATTCATTTTATCATCAGCATCGTAAAATACACGATACGATAACAAGCGTTTAATCATTTTATCGACTTCGGCGAATTCATCGTATTTTTCAATGCCAATAAATACCAACAACCCTTGATCAATCTGCCCTGTTATTTGGTTATTAACTTCAACCTGAGCACGACTAACACGTTGAATTAAGGCTTTCACTATGAAAGATAAGAGACGTCTGCCACTGATAAGAACAATGCCCTTATCCAGTTAAGTAGTGTTAAGCGTGAACGCTTGAGCGCTTCATCATCAGCATTGACCATCACTTGATCAAAAAAGGTGTCGATTGTTTCTTTAAGACTAAGCAATTCTTTCATTGATTGAGTGTAATCATGGCTGATGTTAAGCTGCTTAGCAACAGCTGTTGTTGCTTCAAATAATGCTTTTTCTGCCGCTTCAACCAGCACGCTACTATCAACTTGAGTGCCTAAATCTTGATGGTCTTTAAGCATATTGGCAATACGTTTATTGGCCTCAATCAAGCTAGCTGATGCACTGTCGTTGGTGAATTCATTTAACGCTGCTACTCTTAAGTGAAAATCATACGGTGATTCTGGGCGTACTGCCAATACGGCTTCAAATGCTTTAGAGCTAACTTTTTGTTCTTTGTAATAAGCGCGTAAACGATCCATCATGAATTGGTAGATAGCATCTGCGCTCGATCTGTCAACTTCTAAAGCATGTAACTCAAGTGATTGCTTAATAAGCGCTTTAAGATCAACTTTAAGTTCAGCTTCCACCATGATTCTCAATAAACCTAATGCCATTCTTCTTAAGGCATATGGGTCTTTCGAGCCAGTTGGACCTTGGCCAATACCATAAATACCTGTAATGGTATCAAGCTTGTCGGCAATTGCCACCACCAAGCCTTCGTTGGTACTTGGTAAAGTATCGCCTGCAAACCTTGGGTGGTAATGTTCACTAATGGCGGTTGCCACAGCAGCATCTTCGCCATCGTTCAGTGCGTAATAGCCACCCATCACACCTTGCAGATCAGCAAATTCACCGACCATATCAGAAACTAAATCAGTTTTAGCCAGTAAGCCTGCACGAGCACTGTGATCAACATTAGCGCCAACGATGTTGGCAATATAAGTTGATAATGATTCAATACGTTTAGCTTTGTCGCCCATAGAGCCTAAAGACTTCATGAATAAAACGCTATCTAATTTAGGCAAGCGTGAAGCCAGGGAATTAGCTTTATCTTGCTCCCAGAAAAACTCAGAGTCAGTTAAGCGTGGTCTAATCACGCGCTCGTTACCATTGATAATCACTGATAAATCGCTAGATTTAATATTGGCAACCGAGATAAAGGCTGGTAATAATTTACCGTTGTCATCCACCATGTGGAAATACTTTTGGTGTGATTTCATGGCAGAGATGAGCGCCTCTTCTGGTACATCTAAAAATCTTTCATCAAAACCACCCGAAAATGCGCACGGGTATTCAACCAAAGCACAAACTTCCTCTAATAATAATTCATCAATCACTGCATTCGATTGGCAATCAAGTGCGACCTGCATAATCTGCTCACGAATCATTTCTTTACGAGCATCAAAATCCACTTCAATTTGTGCTTTATCAAACAAAACTTGTCGATAATCACCAGCACGGTCAATGCTAAACGCTTGCTCGCCAGTAAAACGTAAGCCTCGAGTCGTGTTGCTACTGGTTAAGCCCATGACTGTTGCTTCTACTACGTCGCTTCCTAACATCATGATTAACCAATGTGTTGGACGTACAAAGTTAAAGTCTAAATCACCCCAGCGCATAGCACGTGTAATAGGTATTTTCTTAATAGCTGTATCAACAATGTCTTGTAATAAATCTTGTGTTTTTAAGCCTTTTTGCTCTTTGGTAAAGAAGTAATAATCCGCCTTGCCAAAAGATTTTTTCTCTAGATCAGATTTAGCAACACCACATGATTTGGCAAAACCTTCAACCGCTTGGTCAGGTGCACTGACTGCAGGGCCTTTGCGTTCAATGAGTTGGTCTTCTTGTTGTAATTGTAGGTCGTTCACTAATACAGCTAGGCGTCTTGGTGTGGCAAAAGACGCAACCTTGGTGTATGACAAATTAAGCTCAGACAGTTGTGTAATCACATTGTTTGTAAGTGCGTTAGATAACTGCTTTAATAACTTTGGTGGCAGTTCTTCTGTGCCGAGTTCTAATAAAAAATCTTGTGTACTCATACTATTTGAAACCTTAATTTACCTTTGTTTAAATCAATCATGACTGAGCGCGCATAGAGCTTAGTTGGTACCACATCAAACCTTTTATACACGCCAGCAATAGAAACCAATTGCGCATTAAAAGAATGGATAAAGATGGTGGATTTTTCATTACCAGAAATACCAGCAAATACTTTACCTTGCACTTCTTTATAAGCAGAAACACTGCCATATGACATGACTTCCGCATCTGATTTAACCACACCCAATAATACTAAATCACTATCCATTGCTACCACTTGCGCTGATGAATAAACTTTATTGGCTACAATCTTAGGGGCTTGATAAACTTTGTCTTGATGCGGACTCGGTGATTCATCATTAGTGATCTTTTTAGGGGTTTTTGGCTTGCTCGGTGTTAATGATTTGCCAAACACTGCCAAGCCTGAAAATTTGGCAAAATCAATTAACTCTTGTTTACGTGAACGAATCCCCACTGCCACCATGTCATTCTGGGTTAGGATTTCTATTAATACCGCCAACTCATTAGCCTGAAAATGTTTATTTTCAATCTCAAGAATAACAGGCGCATGTTGAAATTGTTTTTTATTTTTACTGGCCAAATCAGCAATTTCAATCAGTAAATCATCAAGATTGTTAGTCAATACTCTAAGCGTATATAGTGCTTCAGTTTGAGTTTTCACTTCAATTAGATTTGGCTTTTTCATCTATTTAATCCATCCAGCTTTGCGTACAATCTAGAAAGAACCAAACACGTTTCATGCCGGTATCGCCACTAAGCATTAACTCTAATGGCGCTTTGTGTTTAAATTTTTTAACGGGTCGCTTGAGCCAAATAGAAGCATATTCGCGATTGGTAGGGAAGGTTGTGCCAAGCGATTCATAAATACCTAAAATCATTTCGCTACGGTTAATAGAGGCTTGGTCAAAGTCAAAAGATTTGTCACCTCTTCTATACAAATACAGATGTCTGGCCTTGAATGATTTTGGCAAACCTAATAGCGTAATCTGATCTTGATCAGCTAATTTCCACTGCTCCATAATTTGCGTCAACTGAAGAGTAAGCTTGTTTTTTTGATCGTCAGTAATGCTATCAAGTTCTATCATTAGTTCACCCTAAAATGAAACAAGATTTCACGATCGAACACACTTTTATCTGGTGCAGGTGGCAATGGTGAAGCTTTATATACTGCCCGTTCAATAGCATTTTTAAATGATTTTGCCTTCGCATTGTTATCAACATTACAAGTCTGTACATTCACACTTTGCACATTGCCATCGACATCTTGCAAGATGTGAACATCACAACCCCAGCTATCTTTTGCACCTTGATAGCGCCATTGATTATGTACTCTAGAAGCAATTTGATTAATGTAATTAACTTTAAGCTCATTCAATATATCTTCTTGTGCAATCTCTCTATCTTGATCTTCTTCAGCCTGTATCTCTTTGGTTAAAGCGCGCTTAGACTGCTCTTTGTTAAATTTTTTGGCTTCAACTTTACGTAATTTTTCAATTTCTTGTTTTTTCTTTTCGGCAGTTTTGGCTTTTTTCTCAGCTTCCTTTCTTTTCTCTTCAGCAGCTTTGCGCTTCTCTTCTGCTAAGGCTTTAGCTTGCTTTTCTTTTTGAGTTCTAGCTTTGAGTTGGTTAATTTTTCTTTGTTTTTGATAGCGCTCATCTTCCAAAACTCTTAAGCGTTTTTCTTCGCGTTGAATTTTTAAGGTTTTCTGTTTTTGAATATCAACCAGACGTTGTTTTTCTTTTTTGATCTCAGTCAAATCAACTGTTACTGCTTTGGGGATAGTTCTAGAGGCCGCTTTTTTAGGGTCTTCCTTTGGAATTTCCCAACGCTGTGCGTTAGAGAAAAACAATCCAATCACTAAAATAAGGTGGAATACCACAGCCACCCAAAAAGCAATCGGATGACTTTTAGCGATTTCAGGCAGTTTAATTTTTTTGATAAAATCTGTCTTCATACTACTTAGCATCTGGTGATTCGGTTACGATACCCACCTTCTCAACCCCATTTTTTTGCAAGAAAGACATGAGTGAAATCACCGAGCCATAAGCCACTTCTCGATCGCCTCGAACAAAGACTTTCATTTGTGGGAAAACTTGTAATCTGGCCTGTACGCGTGCAGCAATTCTGCCCAATGAAAGGCGCTCGCCCGAACTCACTTCAGCCCCCTCGTCAGCCATTGAATTAATAAAATATTCACCTGCTCGATTAATAGTGATAATGGTGGGCTGTTGTTCGGTAAAGTCAACCATTTGCGCTTCAGCAGCAGGTAAGTCAACATCAATGCCTTGTTCGATGATCGGCGTGGTCATCATAAAGATAACCAAGAGCACTAACATCACATCAATATAAGGCACAATA
>QOAB01000158.1 GCA_003978285.1 Candidatus Thioglobus sp. | reverse complement strand
TGTTTATCGGTTTTTTCACTAAATCGTTTAAGGTGATTTTGGGTGACGTGTGATATCTCATGTGAAAGTACACCGGCTAATTCTGACTCCGAATCTGAACTAAGCAACATACCTGTATGTATGCCAATATAGCCATAAGGCCCAGCAAAGGCATTAATACTGTCATCATTGAGCAATAAAAAACCAAAGTGTTTGTCAGGGTTTTCACTGTGCATGCCCAGCTCATAACCCAATTCTCGCAAATAGGTAGTCATTTCCACATCGGCAATAACAGAATCAGTATTCCAAATCAGTTGTAAAAATTCGTTACCTCGCTTTTTCTCGCTTAATGATTCTGACAGCTGTAGCTCTGGAATGCTCAATGCAAAAGCCAGAAAAGGTGCCAATAATAACAAGAGTAAATTCTTTATCATGAACTCATTATATTTGACTATTGGGTACTGAACGATTAAAATAGCCGAACTTATTAGTTAATCTAATATGTTTTTATTAATTACAATTCAAATTATAATTTACAAGGAGTCCCTATCATGGCTGACGAAACTTTAGACGCATCAGGCTTAAACTGCCCATTACCAATTTTAAAAACTAAGAAAGCACTTTCTAAAATGGATGCTGGAAAAATCTTAGATGTAATTTCAACTGATGCTGGTTCAGTAAAAGATATTGAAGCTTTTTGTAACCAAACAGGCAATAAATTGATGTCTACTGTTGAAGACGGTGGTAAATACGTTTTCACTATAGAGAAAGTTTAGACAGAAGAAACGCTAGAGGGGAATACACATGTCAGATAACAATAAAATGACGATTATCGCTACTAAAGGTACTTTTGATTGGGGTTTCCCGCCATTCATTATCGCCTCTACGGGCGTTGCAATGGATAAAGAAGTAACCATCTTCTTTACATTTTATGGCTTAAATCTTTTATTAAAAGATACATCAAAACTTAAAGTAACTCCATTAGGAAACCCGGGCATGCCAATGAAAATGCCTTTTGGCCCAAAATGGTTACAAAACATTGACTTTGGTCCTAAAATTCCAACTATTTTATGGAACATTCCTGGTGCTGAGTCCCTAGTAACTTGGTTAATGAAAAAAACCATGGCTAAACACGGCGTGGCTAAGCTAGAAGATCTTCGTTCTATGTGTCAAGAATTTGATGTTAAATTCATTGCTTGTGAAATGACAGTTGAATTATTCGGCTACAATAAAGAGGATTTTATTGATGGTATTGAGTTCGCTGGCGCTGCAACCTACTTTGAAGAAGCTTCAACTGGTAATCACCACTTATACATGTAATTCATTTCTTGAAGAGTGTTTAAAAAAACCTCCGAAAGGAGGTTTTTTATTGTCTGAGTTTTAGTGCCAATCTAAGTTTGGCCAGCCTCTGTCAGCAGCCACTTGAATCAACTGATTATCCCCATTTACCACCACAGGATAATCTACTAACTCTAGCATTGGTAAGTCGTTGTGTGAGTCTGAATAAAAACTAGCGCCTTCAATACTTTCGCCAGTTTTGGCTAACCACTGATTAAGATGGCCAATCTTACCTGACTGAAAACAAGGCTCACCTGCCACTTTTCCTGTGTATTGCCCATCTTTAATTTCGGGCTCAGTGGCGAGTAAATTTTCAATACCATATTTCGCCACAATAGGCGCTGTTACAAAACGATTAGTCGCAGTAATGACTAACAAGGTATCGCCTTTATCTCGATGCGCATCGACTACTGCCTGTGCTTTAGGTAACAAAATAGAGTCTATCTTTGACAGCATAAATTGCTGGTGCCACTCATCCAATGTAGCAAGAGGGTGTTGAGATAATGGCGCCAAACAGAATTCTAAATATTCATTAATATCAAGTTTTCCTAACGCATACTGATCAAAAAAATATTGATTTTTAACTTGGTAAGTGTCACCATCTACCGCACCAATTTCACTCATGAATTCACCCCAGAGAAAATCACTGTCTCCACCAATTAGGGTTTTGTCCAAATCAAAAATTGCCAATGCCATATTATGCCTCGAGTGTCTCTAATATTTGCTCAACACTATCGACTAGTTCAAATGATCCTAAGTCTGTTGAATTAATATACTGATTATTTTCTAAAGTTTTAAACCAATTCATTAAAGGTGTCCAAAACGCTGAATCAAATAACAAAATTTTAATCTGTTTACCTTTTCTTGTTTGCACTAACGTTAATATTTCCATCAACTCATCAGCAGTGCCAAATCCGCCCGGAAAAAATACACAAGCATCAGCGTGTTTAATTAACATGACTTTACGAGTAAAAAAATGTTCAAATAACAAACACTCGTCCAAATACAAATTTGGTGATTGCTCTTTCGGTAGCTTAATATTTAAACCAATACTTTTAGATTTTCCCTCAAATGCGCCGTGATTAGCTGCTTGCATAATGCCAGGCCCAGCACCGGTTAAAACATTAAATCCGGCATCAGATAAAGACTTGCCCAGTTGATAAGCTTTTTGGGCTAAAGGGTCATCTTGGGCGATGCGTGAAGAACCAAAAATAGTGATGTTATTATCAAACTTCTCGAGCACAGTTTGCGCCTCATTCAGCTCTGACTCAACAACATCAATCTTCATAATTTAGCAAATACGCGCCCTGTTGCATCAATCGTCGCTTGAATATCCTCAGCACTGTGTGCGCTTGACACAAAGCCCGCTTCATAAGCAGAAGGCGCCATATAGATACCTTCTTCCAGCATTAAATGATAGAACTTCTTAAAACGTTCAACATCGCACGCAGAAGTTTCATCAAAGTTGGTAACAGAATCTGAATCAGTAAAGAATAAACCAAACATACCGCCCACCACATTAGCCGTCATGCCAATATTATTAGCCTGGGCCTGGGCCAAAATTCCGTCAGTTAACATTTGTACTTTTTCGTTCAAATTTTGATAAAAATTCACGTCATCTGACAAGGCATTTAACATCGCCAAACCTGCTGACATCGACATCGGATTGCCTGAAAGTGTGCCTGCTTGATACACGGGTCCAAGTGGTGCAATGTATTCCATAATTTCACGCTTACCGCCAAAGGCACCTACCGGTAGTCCGCCGCCAATCACTTTACCTAAGGTGGTTAAATCTGGCTTTACGCCATAATAAGCTTGTGCACCGCCAAGTGCAACACGAAAGCCAGTCATTACTTCGTCAAAAATAAGTACCACACCATGAGCATCACAAACTTCGCGCAACCCTTGCAAAAATCCATCAACTGGTGGGATGCAGTTCATATTGCCAGCAACAGGTTCAACAATAATACAAGCCACTTCATCGCCAACTTCACTTAGCACTTCACGCACTTGATCAACATTGTTATATTCTAATGTTAGTGTATGCTCAGCCAATGCCGCAGGCACGCCTGGCGAGGTTGGTACGCCAAGCGTTAATGCGCCTGAACCCGCTTTAACCAATAGCGAATCTGAATGGCCGTGATAACAACCTTCAAACTTTACAATTTTGTCTCTACCGGTAAAGCCACGTGCCAACCGAATAGCGCTCATGGTAGCTTCAGTGCCTGAGCTTACCATGCGCACCAGTTCAATTGATGGTACCAATTCGCATACTTTTTTCGCCAAGGTGGTTTCAATTTCAGTCGGTGCGCCAAAGCCCAAACCTTTTTCCAAGGTTTCTTTAACCGCATTAACCACTGCTTGATTTGCATGACCTAAAATCATTGGCCCCCATGAGGCGACATAGTCAATATATTTTTTACCATCTGCATCAAATAAATAAGCGCCCTCACCTTTGGTGAAGAAAATTGGGTTTCCACCCACGCCATTAAAAGCACGTACCGGAGAGTTGACACCCCCTGGAATAACGGTTTTTGCTTGTTCAAATAAATTGTCTGATTGGCTCATGCCATAACTCCTTTATGTTCTAGTAATTTGCGGGTAGCGTTTTAAATGTGTAATGTGTGACCACACAATCAAAACATTATCCAATAATAATTTAATATTCACGGTGGTTTTTGATAAATTAATCGCTTGATAAATATCGTCTAACAATCTAAACAAAAAATCTGGTCTTACTGTTTTTACTACTTGATTTAGCTCAACCAAGCCACCTTCATGGCCTAACGACTTCAACCGGATACCCTCAATTACCAAATTTTGTAAGCAATTCAAAACTGCGACTTCGTTGCCTTCAAAATCTTGCACTTGGCTTAGTGTGATTGGATGTGCCACCATGTCTAATAATTGATTTTGCCAATTTTGATAATGAATAAACCCATCACCAGAAAGCTCTGAAAGCACCTTAAAAGGAACACCATGCGTGTTTTCTAATAATTGTGCTACGTCAAAATCTGCATTTTGCGTTTGACTAATATGATCTTCAAGCCAGGTTTGCGTTGCCTCATCATAGGCTGGAGAAAGGTGTACGCTTTGACAGCGGGACAAAATAGTTGCTGGCAAATTCTTAGGGTTGTGTGCCAATAAAATAATCAGCGTATTGTCTCGAGGCTCTTCTAATGTTTTTAACAAACTATTAGCCGCGCTCACATTCATTTGATCTGCATAGAACAACACGCCAATTTGTAAATCATCAGCGGTTTTATTTAGCGCCTCACAAAAGGCACGGATTTGATTAATGCGAATATTTTTTGATTCTACGCCTCGATCATTAAATTCGGTTCGACAATACACCATGTTCGGATAGTGCGATCTGCGGATCAATGTTGATATTTCTAGTGTTTCTTTTGGGTTATCTTTGGCAATAGCACGGCACACAGAGCACTCACCGCAAGATTGATCATGGCATAATAAAGTTTGCACCAATTGCTGCATCAATTCAAACTTACCCATCTGCGGCATGCCAGTAATTAGCAATGCGTGTGGCAGATGATTTTGATCAATCATCTGACTCAACTTTGTAAAGGCAGATTTATGCCAAGGCAGCATCATAGTAAATCCAAAATAACTTTAATCTGTTGTTTGGTGTGTTCTACCGTCTGTGAAGAATCAATCAACTTAATGCGCTCTGGAAACTGCTCAGATCGGTCGATATAAGCTTGCCTAACTCGGTTAAAAAAATCTGTAGCCTCAAGCTCGATTCGGTCTTTCTTGCCTCGTGATTCTACTCGGGACATGCCAATTTCAACCGGTACATCTAATAGTAATGTCATATCCGGGGTGAAGTCTTGCAGCACCCATTGTTCTAATTGTGCAATACGTTCAACATCCAAACCTCTACCACCGCCCTGATACGCATAAGAAGCATCAGTAAAGCGATCACTTAACACCCAATCACCTCGCCCTAAAGCAGGCATGATTTTATTTTGAATGTGCTCGTTTCTTGCTGCAAACATCAACATTAGCTCTGTATCAGCATGCATTTTCCCTGTTGAATTGCTCAATAAGAGTGTTCGAATTTTCTCACCTACGTCTGTACCGCCGGGCTCACGTGTCAAAATAACCTTAACACCTTTGGCTTTTAAGTAGTCACAAATAAAGGTAATTTGAGTGCTTTTTCCGGCACCTTCAACCCCGTCAATAGTGATAAATTTTCCTCTTTCCATGGGTTTTATTTTAGATACTTTTTGATATTAAGTCGGTGCTGTTTGTAAGTTTTTGCAAAGGCATGACTGCCATCTTTTTTTGCAACAAAATACAAGGTATCACCCGGAGCCGGGTGCATAGCCGCCCGCAATGAAGTCTGACCAACAGAGCCAATCGCTGTCGGTGGCAGTCCTTTGTGTCGATAGGTGTTATAAGGACTGTCAAATTTCAAATCTTGCTTACTGAGTGAGCCTTGATATCGACTGCCCAAAGCATACACGACACTAGGATCGGTTTGCAGGCGCATGCCTTTCTTTAAGCGACGCATAAACACACCTGCTATTTTTGATTTTTCCTCATTGTGTGCGGTTTCTTTCTCAATCAAGGACGCCAATACCAGTGCTTCATCTGCACTCTTTAAATTTAGTTCCTTATCACGCCCTTGCCATTCAATACTTAGCTTCTCTTGCATCATTTGATGCGCTCTTTTAAACACACTGGCAATACTATCACCATAATTAATCTGATAAGTATCTGGCCAAAAATAGCCTTCATAAGGCTTTTTAATGCCCGCTAAACGCATGGTCTCATTTAACGAACCACTGGATTCCAACGACTTGGTGTTAAGCAACTGTTGATAGTAATGGGATACAGTTTCGCCTTCAATCAAGGTAATGTTTCGATTGGCCACTTTCGCCGCCGAAAAGTTCCCTAACAACTCAATCACACCCATATTTGGATGTATATCATAATAACCAGATTTAAGTTTTAATTCAAGATCAAGCGCTTTGGCCGCAGTTACTAAAAAATAGCTTGAATGAATCAAACCATAGCTTTTAAGGTCCTCTGCTGTTGAGGTAATATTAGCACCCTTGGGTAATTGATAAACAAAAGACTCGACGGTTTTAATCATGTTTGCCCAATAAGCCCAAGCCAATATTAGTGTAACAATCGATGCTAACAGAATTTTAAAATAAGGTTTTTTAGATTTTAATAAAATCACATTCTTTCGCTTTGAAATATAGCGATTAAAAGCATGTGCTATTTTCTGTGTTGCTTTTTGCTGAATAAACACTTTGTCATTAATTTTTGTAATTGGTTTAATACCAATCACGCTATTGGTAATAAATACTTCATCACATTCGCACAATTCTTGTAGTGTGATTGCGCCCACATTAACTTGCAAACCTAAATCAGCCGCTATTTTTAACACTGCTGAACGGCGTGTACCCTCAATACCGCACTCATCTAAACCTGGCGTTAGTAGCACACCGGACTTTAACCCGAAAATATTACCCTGCGTTACTGAAATAACATAGCCATTATCATCCAGCATAATACATTCATCACTATGCATGTCTGTTCTGGCCAATATTTGCTCAAGACGATTACAGTGCTTAATATTAGACAACAATTGATTGGTTGCATAACCACTTTGACACGTGGTTAATGTACACTGCTTAAGTGTTTGTTCTGGCACTGAAGATACAATAATAATACGAGTTGGTTTAATATCTGTCTCAAATCCATAGCCTCGTTTGCTTTCACCACGAGAAAGCATCACCTTCACTACTGCCTGATCTAGCTTAGCTATCGATAGTGCTTTAACAATATCTTTTAGCCATTGTTTTTCACTAATGGGGTTAATTTTAAGCTGAACACGGCCTTTTTCTAGTCGCGCAAAATGCTCATTCCATAACAACAAACGCCCCTCTTTAACCAAACAGGTTTCAAATAAACCATCGCCAAATTGTGTCAGGCGATTAAACACACTGAGCTTAGTTTGTTTTTTTCCGTTAATTAATACGATGTGACTCATAGCCTAGTATTATAATTCAGTGCATCTGTGAAATAACACAAGTCTAAAAGCCTTTATGAAAAAAACTGTTCAACAGTTTATTAACAATTTAATGGACAGTGCAAAGGATTTAGCCCCTATTGTACTGGTAATTGCTTTTTTTCAAATTATAGTTCTACAGCAAAGCATCCCTAACTTCGCAGATATTATTGTTGGCACACTGTTTGTCTTGCTAGGATTAACACTTTTTGTTTATGGCCTTAAATTAGGGTTGTTCCCCATTGGGGAAATGCTGGCTTACGCTTTTGTTAAAAAAGGCTCAGTCTTTTGGCTGCTATTATTTTCCTTCGCACTTGGTTTTGGCGCAACAATAGCGGAGCCGGATCTTATTGTAATGGCTAATGAGGCAGCAAATGTCGCACAACTTGGTGGCATCATCAACACTGAGACACAGCTCAATAACTATGCACAAACATTGCGCTACACTGTGGCCATCTCAGTTGGATTATCAGTAGTCCTTGGGGTGCTAAAAATTCTAAAGGGTTGGCCTATACAATGGTTAATTGTTGGTGGTTATCTCTTGGTTATTTTGGCTACTTTTTTTGCACCTGACTTTATTATTGGCATTGCTTACGACTCCGGTGGTGTCACCACAGGACCTATTACTGTGCCATTACTCACTGCATTAGGGGTGGGATTAAGTAGTAGTATTCGTGGCAGAAATCCACTCACCGATGGTTTTGGTATGATTGCTATTGCCTCGTTACTACCGATTATTGCGGTAATATTATTTGGAATTCTGCAATGAATTTAACGCACACATTCATTGAAACTTTTTGGGATGTAGTACCAATAGTATTGGTACTGTTTTGTTTTCAAGTTGTCATCCTAAAGCAAAAAATACACAATTTAAAACGCATTATTATTGGTTTTATTTTGGTCTGGATAGGCTTAACCCTGCTAATTATAGGCTTAGAAAAAGCCTTTTTCCCATTAGGAAAATTAATGGCAACCCAGCTAACTTCTGAACACTTTATTAAGGATAGCAACAACTGGGCAAGCTATTATTGGGTCTATATTTTTGCAGCCAGTATTGGCTTTGCCACTACTATTGCCGAACCCTCCTTATTAGCTGTTGCCATTAAAGCCAATCAAGTTTCTGGTGGTTTTATTAAAATATGGCCGCTACGTATTGCGGTAGCAATAGGTGTGGCAGTTGGCATTTCTCTAGGGAGTTTTCGTATCATTGTAGGCACACCCATACATTATTTTATAATTACTGGCTATATGGTTGTACTTATACAAACCTATTTTGCACCTAAAAATATTATCGCATTGGCGTACGACTCAGGTGGTGTTACTACTTCAATCGTAACAGTGCCGATCATTGCTGCGTTAGGCTTGGGGCTTTCAAGCGCCATCGAGGGCAGGAATCCGCTAATAGATGGCTTTGGTCTGATTGCTTTTGCCTCTTTATTCCCTATTATGAGTGTCATGGCCTATGTACAACTCACTCAATTTTTTAACCGTAAAGAACCACAAACAAAACATGAATAACAAACAGGAGGAATTATGCATTTCAAACTAATCATTGCTTTCGTTGACAGTGATAAAACTGACAACATCCTTGAAGCTGCCAGAGAAAAAGGAGCCACCGGCTCTACTATCATCTCTCAAGCTCGAGGCGAAGGCTTAGAACATACTAAAACATTTTTAGGGTTAAGTTTAGAAACCCCAAGAGATGTATTATTATTACTCGTAGAACAGCACCTTTCTAGAGATATTTTAGAAAGTATTGCCAAAGCGGGTGATTTTGAATGCAATGTCAGAGAAGGCATTGCCTTTCAAATTGATGTAGAAGATGCAGTTGGTGTAATGCATCAAATAGAAGCTTTAGAAAATACCGTAGAGGAGAAAATATAATGATAGCCCCAACTTTAGTAAAAGACGTTATGTGGTCAGATTTTGACATTGTCGATGGAAAGATCACTGTACAAAATGCATTAAACGACATGCGACATAAAAAAACCAAAATGCTTTTGGTTGATAAATCTCATGACCACGATGAATATGGTGTGGTTTTAATCGCTGATATCGCATCCAAAGTGATTGCCAAAGATCGAGCACTTGATCGAGTCAACATTTATGAAATCATGAATAAACCGGTGATGTCGGTTCATCCTGAAATGGATATTCGCTATTGTGCCAAATTACTCACACATTTTGGTCTATCTCGTTGTCCAGTTTTAGATAATGGAAAAATTGTCGGTGTCGTCAGCTTAACTAATATCGTCTTCAATGGTTTAAGAGTTTAGGTTAAATTTGCCCACATTAAGCAAAAGTGGTGATAAAATCCAAAGTTCTTATTAATTTTAATTAAGGAAAGGGAGTAAAAAAAATGAGTGGAATTATTAATATTGTTAAATGGGTACTGATAATTATCGGTGCAATTGCTGTTTACTACGGCACGACACTTCATATGAAATATGATGGTGTTACAGGAAAAATCATCAGCGAGATGATTTCACCAACTCTACATCCTGAGTCAATGGAAAAAGTTTACATGCCAATGACTAATACTTTATTAGACACAGGTGACATTACCATGGCTTCTATTGTGCGTGTTAAAGTAGCTGATGATGTTACCAATGAAGATGTTGAAGAAGCAATGGAAAGTATTGCAACAGCTGAAGGTATTCGCTCTGTTGGTATGCTGCCTTTATCTGAGATGGTTGAATTACAAACCGGTGAGAAGCAAAGATTCCTTAAAATCTACCAATACTGTGCACCACGTACAGCAATGACTATGATTGAACATTCAGATGCATTCTCTGCCTACTTACCTTGTCGTTTGGCTCTTATTGAAGACAAACAAGGTCAGAGATGGATTTACACTTTAGACATGAATGCTATGATTTATGGTGGCGCACCATTGCCAGATTACCTACTTGAAAAAGCATTGAATGTAAAGCGTACAATTACTGCTATTCAAATGGGTGGTGCAGAAGGTGATTTCTAAGTAATTAACTTAATTGTTAAAAAACCGCCCTTCTGGGCGGTTTTTTTATACATAATATAAAGTATGAAACCTATTTACCACGAACTTGACTTTGGTGTTACTTGTATTGATACCGAGCACATGCGCAAAGATTTCGTCGCTGCTTACCTGATTGAAGACAATGGTCGTGCCGCCTTTGTGGATACCGGTTGTTACCTATCCGTGCCAACACTACTAGCCACACTTGATGCTAAAAATATTAAACGTGAAAATGTAGACTATATATTACTCACACACATCCATCTCGACCATGCAGGGGGTGCGGGTGAACTCATTAAATATTTACCCAATGCAACTGTATATGTACACGAATATGGCGTAGCGCATTTAATCGATCCATCAAGATTACGTGCTGGGGTAATTGGCGTGTATGGGGAGTTGTTCTTTAAACAATTCTTAGGTGATTTAATCCCAACACCAGAAGACCGAGTAGTGATTGCTAAAGATGGTGACATAATCACCCTAGGTAATCGACCACTCAAGTTTATTGATACCCCAGGTCACGCCCGGCACCACGTGTGTATTTGGGATGAAAAATCCAAAGGATTGTTTTCTGGTGATACGCTGGGCGTGAGTTATCGTGAGTTTGATACCAACCAAGGCGAATTAATCTTCCCACCAACCACGCCAGTACAATTTGATCCAGAGGTTTGGAAAAATACCATTCATAAGTTGATGATACTTCAGCCAAAGTACGCCTACTTGACGCACTTTAACCGTATTGAATTCACCCAGCAATCTGCCGATATGCTGATACAGCATATTGATGGCTTTGTTAAAATTGCCAACACTTTAAAAGATCAGCCCAATCGACACAAGGCTATTAAAGAATCCCTGCTTAATTACTTACTAAGTATCTCTATCAAACACGGTGTTATATTAGACGAAGCACAACAAATCAAACTGTTTAAAGGGGATTTAGAAATCTGCGCTCAAGGTCTGGGTGTCTGGTTAGATAGGAATTGATAGAAGACTTTACCAATAAGAACAACAATAATCCGTTACTTCTTTAACTTGTAGTTTAAAACTTGAATTCTTAGGTACTTCAAATGACGTGCCTTTAGTAAAAGTTTGCCACTCACTCTCTCCGGGTAATAACACATCCATCTCACCCGCTTGGATTTCCATCAGTTCGTTATCATCAGTACCAAACTCATAATCGCCTGGCATCATAATGCCGAGCGTTTTCTTAGAGCCATCGGCGAATTGAACCACACGCGAAGTGACTTTACCATCAAAATAAATATTAGCAGCTTTTACAACCGTTACATTTTCAAAATTTGACATAACAATCCTTAAACCTGATCCAAAATATATTGAGTTAATAGTGGCACTGGACGGCCTGTTGCACCTTTTTTAGCCCCACTCACCCAAGCAGTGCCTGCGATATCCAAATGCGCCCAACGATAGTTTTTAGCATATCGTGCTAAAAAACAAGCTGCGGTTACTGTGCCGGCTTCACGCCCACCAATATTACCCATATCGGCAAAGTTAGACTTAAGCAATTCGTCATACTCATCATCGAGTGGTAACTGCCAAGCCGTATCTAGTGCAGTTTTACCAGCACTGATTAGATCATTTGCCAAGGCTTGATCATTTGCCATCACACCACAGTGGTGTTTGCCCAGCGCCACAATCACCGCACCGGTTAGGGTTGCAGTATCAATCACTACCTCAGGGTTAAATTTTTCCACATAAGTTAGTGCATCACACAAAATCAAACGCCCTTCAGCATCAGTATTAAGGATTTCAATGGTTTGACCCGACATACTTGTGACTACATCACCTGGTTTAGAAGCGTTATGTGCTGGCATATTCTCAACAGTTGGCACAACAATGGTTAAATTAACATTCAACTTCATCTCAGCGACTGCGCGCATTGTGCCCAGCACTGAAGCCGCACCACACATGTCGTACTTCATCTCATCCATACCAGCACCGGGTTTAAGAGAAATACCACCACTATCAAACGTAACACCTTTGCCAACCAATACTATGGGCTTAGCATCGCCATTACCAACATAACTCAAACTAATAAGTTTTGGTGGTTCAATTGAGCCTTTGGAAACTGAAAGTAATGAGCCCATACCGAGTGCTGACATGTCAGACTCTTCTAATATTTCACAGTCTAAATCAAATTCTGTGGCAAGGGCTTGCGCCGTCTCTGCTAAATAAGTCGGCGTACACACATTCGATGGCAAATCACCCAAATGACGCGTCAGCGCCATGCCATTTGCAATGGCCTGACCTTGTGCTAATTCATGGGCGTTGTCGGCATCTGATTGCATGGCAATGCTCTCAACTGGACTTTCATCAGTCTGATCAGCGCCTACTTTTTGTATTTGATAAGTTGAATTTAACATCACTCTGGCAGTGGTACGTTGCATCCACTGCTGATCACAACCTTCTATCTCAACTTGTTGAATCATGGTGCTCTTAATTTTGGCAGTGGTTAATGCATCACTAACAGTAACTAAAGCTTTGATATAGTTTTTATCCGTCGTCGGTGTATCGCCCAAACCTACAACGATGACATGTTTGGCTTTAAATCCCTCAACTAAGTTTAAGGACAAAGCCTTTCCAGCTTTGGATTCGAACTGATTAAGTTCAACCAACTGTCGCAATGCCGCGTCATTAAGGTTTGTATCCGTATTAGAAAATACGACAACACTATCACCATCAAAATGTTGAATGGTTTGATTAATTAAAGAGAATTCCATCATTTTTTTCGAAAATAAATACAATGGCACAATTGTACCTAAGTAGGTAAAATTTATTCATTTTTAACCACAATTATTTATTATGTTAAAGTCATTATTCATTACACTTGCCTTGCTATCGACCAACGCCTTGTCTGACAAAGCCGACATCATCAAAGGGCTTAGTGTCTACTTCTCAAATGTGGCTGAACAAGATATCAACCCAACCCCTTTCCAAGGCTTGTATGAAGTTGTCTTAAGAAAACCAAGACTTGATGTTATTTATATTTCAGAGGGTGGTCGTTATTTGGTGCAAGGTGAAGTGATTGATTTACAAACGCGTATAAATTTAACCCAATACCGCATGTCTAGCCTTGCTAAGGAAATTTTAGCAACCACCACTGATGATGAAAAAATTATCTACAAAGCAGCTGATGAAAAATATATCATTAACGTCTTTACTGATGTCGACTGTCCTTATTGCCAAAAACTACATAAAGACGTAGATGCGCTTAATAAACTGGGTGTTACGATGAAATATTTGGCTTTTCCGCGTACAGGTGTGAATACTAAATCCTACTACCGCTCTGTTGCTATTTGGTGTGCTGACGATCAAAAACAAGCGATGGACAGAGGTATGATACAAAAAGGCAATCCTCTGGTTGATTGTAAAAACCCAATCATCGATCATTTGATATTAGCTAAAAAGCTTAATGTTACCGGCACACCATTTATTTTCTTCGAGAATGGCGACCATATCCCAGGCTACGTTAAACCAGAAGGCTTGTTAAAAGAAATTAAACGCTCACTTGCAAAATATCAATAAGTCTAATACACGGGTAATTGCGTTAGAAGCAATTTGCTCGGTTATTCTTGAAAAAAAATCTCTGTCTGCTTTTGTCTATCCAGACCCAGATGATGCTTTAGCCAAGTCGTTAGTATTTGGCACCATTCGTTTTTATCATCAGCTAAATGATATCGTTACCGATCTGCTTGATCATTCCTTAAAAAAGGAAGATCTTGATATTCACTGTCTGATGCTATTAGGTGCTTATCAAATATTACATTCGAATGTGGCCAGTCACGCTAGTGTTTTTGAAACTGTTAATGTGGCAATTTATCTTGATAAAGATTGGGCTAAAGGCCTGATCAACGCTATTTTGAGACAAATTGATCGCAACAAAGAAAAGCTATTAGCACAAACGCATTATTCACATCCTACCTGGATGGTAAAAAAAATAAAACAAAATTATCCGAACGATTTTGAACAGATTTTTAGCCAAAATAATATTCAGGCGCCAATGACCATTCGCGTACATCCGAAATACCCAATAGCGGATTATC
>QOAB01000023.1 GCA_003978285.1 Candidatus Thioglobus sp. | reverse complement strand
TTGTAATTGTGCTCCATGTTTTCAAAATCAAAATAGGTATCGCTCATGACTTCGTCTAGCTTAGGGAACATGTGTTGCAGAATGTCTTTTTCTGAGATGATGCCAACCAAGTTGTTGTCATCATCAACCACAGGTGCGCCACTGATGTGATCCATGATCATCATAATGGCTATATCTTTAACCAGTTGATCTGCGGTAACGGTTTTAACGTTGGGTGACATAATATCTTGGACTTTCATGATGTTTTCTCCGTGTGAATTGCTAAGCGAATAAATTTATTATTCTACCGCGTTCAAATGATACATTATAATTTAATTTTAAACCTGACGCGTTCAGTACCGTCTTTAGATTTTTGTGCTATCACTTTGTCATTTTTAATATCGTAATCTAGTGTGCCGCCACTAAAAGAATCAAACCCCTGTACTAAATGCGCCTTGCCTTCCAGATGAACAAACTCTTTCTTAATCAAATAAGTGATATTCAGAGCGGTAGCTTCAATAAAACGCGATTGATTGGGTTGGTTTTGCTTGTAATGCGCTAATTTATTCTTGTCACCCTTAGCGATCACCTTAGTCACTTCTTTTTGAGAACTAAAGAGTTGTATTTTCTCAGCACTCAGTGTTAACGAACCTTGCACAACTCTCGCATCACCTGTATAAGTACTCAACCCCTTGCGCTCATCAATAACGACTGTATAGGCTTTAATATCAATCGGCTCTTTAGCATCGCCTAGTAGAGCATTCACACCAAAAGAGTAATAACTCAACAAGATTAAAATAGCTTTATTCATACCGACCTACTACACCGCCGGTTAATTTAATCTTTTGATTTTTAGCATCGTAATGCATACCCGTTGCATGAATATTTGCCACCTTAGACTGGTAGTGTATTCTCTCTTTAGTTCGATAAATCTCATTCTCTCCAGACTGGTCAACAATTAAATCCTTGGTGTTGATTTTAGAGCCTGAATTTTGCAAGATTTTCACCTCACCCAGCAATTGCACAATTTCTTTACGCATATCCATATCAATGCCATCCGCATAGATCTTATTGTCTGTTGCTAGATAAGTAGTATCGTTTTTAGAGTAATAGTGCTTTTGTCCATTTGATTGATCAATATAAAGATCTTTGGTTAATATTTTCTGCCCTGTATCTTGATTGATACTGATTTCACCAATCAGTTTCATTTTGTCTTCCTTGGCCTTCATATGCAAACCCTGGGCAATGATTTTTGCACGCTCGCCAAGATAGGTCACTTTCTTGTTACTAATTAAATCATCGGTCTTAGTGCTAACTAATAATTCTTGCGTGTTCATCTTGTGGGTCACACCGGTGCTCGAATGAATATCTACTTTGCCTTTAAATTTTATTTCACCACTGTCTAAATAATTAGCACGATCTGAAGTTAAGACATAATCTACCTCGCCTTTTTCATTGTAAGTAGTGACTCTTGGATCTAACAACAGCGCTGGCGTATCTTTAAAACTAAAATAACTTTTAGCTTTAACAAAATGGGACAATTGTTGATTTTTATCAAACTCTTGCAAAGCAAAATTATCAATTTTTTCTATATAGGACACTTCCTGAGACACAATTTCATTTTCAGTTAAAGGGGGTGGCGCTTTGCTTTGCAAAGCACTAAATGAATACGATAAGCCTTGCATCAAAAGCCACATGGTGCCAATAACCACTATAATAAAAACCGTGATTAATAGATTGTGTCTTAATTGAAAACTAACCATTGTGTGTCATAAAAAAATTAGTGGCATTTATGCCATAACGCCTAACAAAATGCTTGATCTTAATACTATAGAACAAGCCATTGTTACGCATAAAATTAGCATACTGCAGTATCGTCATAAAACAACTGATGCCTCAATCAAACTCAATGAAGCTAAACAATTACAACAGCTGTGCTTAAGACATAATACTTTATTTATCATCAACGATGATATTAACCTAGCGCAAAAAATCAACGCCGATGGTGTGCACTTAGGCAAAAATGATGCTTCTATCCAAACAGCCAAACAACAACTGGGCGATAATGCCATTATCGGCGTGTCGTGCTACAATGATATTGATTCAGCCAAACAAGCGCAAATCCAAGGTGCAAGTTATGCGGCCTTTGGTGCACTATTCCCCTCAAGCACCAAACCTAACGCACCGTATTGCTCTTTAGAAGTAATTAGCCAAGCAAAGAAAGCACTCACTATTCCCATTGTTGGTATTGGTGGTGTTGATTTTAACAATCAACACCAAGCTTTTGATGCAGGGTGTGATGCAGTGGCAATGATTAATGCGTTATTTCAATCAGTTGACTCACTGCAGGACAATAAAGCGCACACTTAATGGGGTTGTTATAGACACCTGTTAGTGCTTCTTTATAAAACAACAGTTGTTTGGTGTGTTGCGACTGCTGTCGGCGTATAAATTGATCAAGCGACTCATCGGCCAAAGGCTCTGCTGTTTTAAAGTCAATAATCCATAAAACTTCATTATCAATAAACAGCCGATCAATGGCAATAATACGATCATCTGTAACAAATTCGGCCTCAACCAACGTAGAAGATCGATCCTTGAATAGCCACTCGAATTGTGGATCGCCCTTGGTGTTATTAAGTAGTTTTAATACAAAATCTTGCCACTGATCAATCTCATCTATCGGTGTACCGATTTCAAGCAATCTGGCTTTAATATTGTCTGCGCTTGGATTAAACAAATCGTATTCATAATATTGATGAATTAAAGTACCTAATAAACTTTTAAATAAGCGTTCAAAATTTTGCTGATATTCTAGCATTTCACCTGATTCTTGTTCTTTGGCTGGCGGTGTTATTATTTGTTTTAGTCGCTGTAAGGGTGGCGCTTGATTAGATGTTTCAACCTGTACCTGAGATGCTGGTATTTGATCAAATACATTTTGATAAAATGGCATAAGCAATGCTAGCAAACTCTTCTTTGCAACTTGGTGATTTTGATTAACGTGGCCTAATAAATGCAACTGCTGTTTGGCACGTGTCATCGCCACATAAAGCAAACGCATGGTCTCAAATTTATTTTGTTGTGCCTCAATAAATTTTAAATACGTATACGTTTGCCCCTCATCCGTATCAAGCGATGATTTAATAGGGGCTAACAATAAAGACTGGTCAGCAAATTCTTTCATGTGCATCATTGGCGAATCGTCGTTTCGAGCACCACGACCAAGCCCTGGCATAATCACCGTGTCAAATTCCAAACCCTTAGATTGGTGAATGGTCATGAGCTTTACGCTTGCCGTTTCACTCGGTGCATACAGCTCATCTAAGGCAGCCTTAATTGTCTCAATGTCTAATGATTGTTGTTGTTCACAAGTATTAACAATAGACAAAAACTGGTCTTTAATCAACGTATCAGGTTGTGATAATGATCGACTAATGCCAAGCTGGTCAATCGCAAAAGTGAGTAATTCAATAAAATTAAACCGCCCCTGATTATCCAAAATCGCTTGTAAACATACCTGTAAATGTTGCGCTCTTTTTTGGCCATCTTGGCTTAATTGCGCTAAAGTTTTTTCGTTAGTTAGTTGCGCATAAATAATTTGACTATCGTCTGCTGATAAAACTAAAAGGTCATCTAACGACAGCCCACACCAAGGAGATCGTAATACACTTAACCACGCTAATTTATCGCCGAGATGCATTAATGCTCGCGCCAATGAGAATAAATCTCGTGTTAATAGATGGTCTTTAAGTGGGGTAATTTTTAACGATTCAAACTCAATATTATGCTGCTTTAACAAAGGCGTGATTTCCAGCAGATGTGTCCGACTTCTGACAAGTATTGCTATCTTATTGGCGGGGTACTCAGCCAAGGTGGATTGTACAATATCCAATACTGTTTGTGCCTCATCTGCAAATTGATCGTTCGAAAAAGGATGAAAATTAATCGCTTGGTGTTGTGTTGTGTTTGAGGCAGATTGAGAAGATGAATAAGCAATAGCGCCCTGATAGATATCCTCATGAGTGGGAAAAATATCTTGGAAAAATCGGTTGTTACCCTCTACGATGCTCTTAGATGAACGGAAATTTGTACTTAATAATAACGAAGTAGGCTTAATATTAGCAATACCGCTTACCTTAACTTGTAAAAATAATCCTACTTGAGATTCTCTAAATCGATAAATCGATTGCATGGGATCGCCCACCAAAAATAAGGTTTTCCCGTCATTCGGTTGCCAGTACTTAATCAGCTTTTCAATGGTATTAAACTGTGAAGTGGAGGTATCTTGGAACTCATCAATCAACAAATGTTGTAGCTGATAATCTAAAAACAAAGCGATATCACTAACGCTAGATCGGTCATCTAACGCTTGGTTGGCATTCAGCGCTACTTCGATAAAATCATGCGCTTGTTTTTGTTCAAAGTGCAGGCTTAACTGTGCAACACAAAGTTTTAATACTTGTGCAATCACCGCCAATGTGTCTACTTGAATTTGAGAAAAATCAAGTGCTGGTAATTGCGTCACTTGATGCAATAACGCTCGCAAGGAGTCTTGTGCTGACAATGCTTGCAGGTGTTCCATTAACGCATTTTTTTGCGCTTTCAGCTCAACAGGGAAGCCACAATTTTTATCTAACTTTTTGCGCCATAGCCCTTTTTTGTTTAAACACAAAGACTCAATCGCCTGCCACTTAGCTAAGTCTGTCAACTGATGGCCCGGCAGTTTGCTAACTTGAGCTTGCTCACTATCAGCACTTGATGTCATTAGCTCAAAAAATGATTGATCCAAATGTAGCTTAGCCACTTGCTCTAAATGAGACAAATGTTGAATGACAATCTTCTGCGCACTATTTTTTAAAACATCGGCATCTAATACTTCGCCCCGATACAATCGCATTAGCCATTGATCACGCTTAGACAACATATGTATAACCAGGCGGTAAAATTTTTCTACATTGTTGTCCAAATACAATAACAAATGAGAAATTGCTTTACTGTGCTGTGGATCATCAACCAATAGTAGAGTTTGCATTGCGGCTTGTTTATAAGCATGGTTGCGTTGCCATTGCGCCGCCATAATTTGGCGGGGTACTAATCGTGTCTTAGAAGGGTAACGACTACTAATCAAACTAGATAGGCCGTCAATGGTAGATATTTTTAAACGCTTGGGGTTGCTTAATACTTGCCAATTTCTCTCATCCGAACGCGCCATTACAACTTGCGCCAGATCATAAGTAACTTGCTTATGCGCTTCTTCTGGTCGGGGTTGATCGATTGACTTCAAAGCCGATAGAACCCGTTCTGTTAATTCATCAACCGCCTTATTGGTAAAGGTCATGGCGATAATATTCTCAGGCTCTGAACAAGTGGTCAGTAACTTAAGGTATCGCTGTGTTAATAATTCAGTTTTGCCTGAACCAGCAGGCGCTTGAACAATGTAAGACTGTGTGACGTCTAAGGCTTGATCTCTTTGCGCCTGATCACTCATACGCGTTTGTCATTACATTGACTCAGGTGCATTCACACTGAGTAAATTTAACCCATTGGAAATGACTTGTTTCACCGCACTAATGAGTAACAATCTAGAATTTCGCAACGTAGCGTCTTCGACCAAAAATTCACTGTTATTGTAATAGCTATGGAAATCACCGGCTAATTCGCGTAAATAATATGCCAGCACATGGGGTTCGTAATTAAGCGCTGAAGATTGCACCACATCCTTATAACGATTCAGTTGTTTGATCAAAGTACTTTCTGCTTCGTTATTAAGTAATGACAAATCAATCGTTGTTGCATCGCCAGCATCTTGCTTCAGTACTGAGCAAATACGGGCATGGGCGTATTGAATATAAAACACCGGATTTTCGTTGGTTTTAGATTTGGCCAGGTCAAGGTCAAAATCCATGTGCTGTTCTGATTTGCGCAATACGTAGAAAAAACGTGCCGCATCATTGCCAACTTCATTTCGTAATTCTCTCAAAGTGACAAACGAGCCACTACGCGTCGACATGGCGACTTTTTTACCACCTCGATACAAATTAGCAAATTGCACCAATAGAATCTCTAGCTTGCTTTCATCAAACCCAAGCGCTTTAATAGAGGCTTTAACTCTAGCAATATAGCCATGATGATCTGAACCCCAAATATTAATAATTTTGTCATAACCACGCTCAAACTTTTCTAAGTGATAGGCGATATCCGAAGCAAAATAAGTATGCATGCCGTTATCACGCACCACAACTCGATCAAGATCATCGCCAAACTCTGTGGTTTTAAACCAAAGTGCGCCGTCTTTTTCATAAATATGACCAGAAGCTTGCAACGCCTCAACGGTGGTTTTTGATAACCCGCTATCGATTAATGACTGCTCAGAAAACCACTGCTGGTATTCAACGCCGAATTCTGCCAAATCAATTTTAATACCTCCCAGAATTTGATCAATAGCCAGATCAAACACGACTTTATAACTATCGCCCAATTGTGCTTTACAGTTTGCAATCAAATCATCAATGTGCTTTTCTTTGTCGCCACCATCTTTTTGATCCTGCCCTTCGAGTGCATCAGCATGTACACCTGAAAAAATATCTAATTTATCGATGCCATTGATTTGCTTAGCAATATCAAAAATGTAATCACCTTTGTAACCATTAGATGGAAATTTGTCTGACTCAACATAACGCAAGTAAACGGATGTGGCCAAAATATCCATTTGGCGACCCGCATCATTCACATAATATTCGTTGTCCACTTCAAAGCCAACCGCGCGCAATAAATTAGCCACGGTGGCGCCATAAGCAGCGCCTCGACCATGGCCAACATGCAATGGACCAGTTGGATTAGCCGATACAAATTCAAGCAATATACGCTGCTTAGCGCCCACGTTGGACAAACCAAAAGTCTTGCCTTGGTCAATAATTTGACTAACAACCGAAGCATTTGAATCTTGTGACATAAAGAAATTAATAAAGCCTGGGCCGGCGATTTCCACCTTGTCTACCTCTGCAGAATCTGGCAGATTATCAATGATTTTCTGAGCCAAATCACGCGGTGAGCATTTTGCTTGTTTAGAAAGCATCATAGCGATATTAGAGGCAAAATCACCTTGTGCTTTATCTTTAGAATGGTCAATACGGATATTGTCTGGCGCTTCAGTTAGGACGCCATTAGTCACTAAAGTTTCTAAACTTTGAGTTAATAGGGTTTGTATTTGTTCTTTCATATCCTCTAGTGTGCTTGTTGCCAAGAATCGCCAATACCCACATCAACCACCAGCGGAATGTCTAGTGGATAGGTATCGCTCATCAATGTTTGTATTTTATGTGCAAATTCATCCGCCTTTGAAGCTTTCACCTCAAAAACTAGCTCGTCATGTACTTGCATGATCATCTTAATGTCAGGGTTATCATCGCCAATCCATTGATAAACATCAAGCATGGCTTTTTTAATGATATCAGCCGAAGAGCCTTGCATTGGTGCATTAATTGCTGTGCGCAGAGCGTGCTGTTGTAGCATTTTATTCTTCGCGTTAATCTGTGGTAAATATAAGCGCCTACCCATCACAGTTTCAACATAGCCTTGTGCCTTGGCTATTTCTTTGGTGTTATCCATATAGCTCAGAACACTTGGATAATTTTCAAAATAAGCATCGATATAAGCTTTGGCCTCTGTTCTAGACACATCGATCTGCTTGGCAAGACCAAAGGCACTCATACCGTAAATCAAACCAAAATTAATGGCTTTAGCATTACGACGATGATCTTTTGTGACCTCATCAAGTGGCACATTAAACATCATCGATGCAGTGGCACTATGCACATCTACATTATTATTAAAAGCTTCTAGCAAGTTTTCATCTTGTGAAATATGCGCCATGATTCTAAGCTCAATCTGAGAGTAGTCTGCTGCAATAATCACGTTGCCTTTGTTGGCAATAAAAGCACCTCTAATGCGTGCACCTTGCTCAGAGCGAATGGGAATATTCTGCAAATTTGGGTTAGAAGAAGAAAGACGCCCTGTAGCCGTCACCGCTTGATGGTACGAAGTATGTAATCGCCCAGTTTTAAGATCTATTTGCTTAGGTAAAGCCTCCAAATAGGTTGAATTAAGTTTGGTGAGTGTACGGTAGCTTAGAATCAAATCAACCAATGGATGGTCTAACAACTTTAACGCTTCTTCATTGGTAGAGGGTGCGCCTTTGGGTGTTTTCTTTTTGGCTTCTAAACCCAAGCCATCTTCAGAAAATAAAATTTGTTGAATCTGCTTAGGTGACTCTAAATTAAACGCATCACCTGCTAACTCAAATGCTTGCGATTCAATGTCTTTCATTTGCGCAGCAATGTCAATTTGTTGTATATTCAAAGCACTCACATCTAGCTCTACACCGTTACGCTCCATGCGCACCAATACTTCGATTAATGGTATTTCTAGGGTCTGATATAGTTTAGCCAATTTAGGATATTGTGCCAAATCACCATCCAACACTTGATTAAGCTCCTGGGTCACAATCACATCTTCACAAGCGTAAGGAAATGCTTGCTCTAACCCGACCTGATTAAAGGTAATTTGCTTTTTCCCCTTTCCCGCTACATCAGCAAAATGAATGGTTTGATAATTAAGATAATGCTGAGCTAAGTCATCCATATTGTGCCGTGTTGCCACCGAATTTAAGCAATAAGATTTCACCATGGTGTCGTCACTAATACCTTTTAATGATAGATCATAATTAGCTAAAACATGAGTATCGTATTTTAGATTTTGGCCTATTTTATGAATAGCAGAATTTTCTAAGATGGGCTTTAATTTTTCCAATACATTTGCAAAATTTAACTGTTTTGGTGCATCTAAATAATCATGTGCAACTGGCACATAAAAACTATCCTTATCTACTAAAAATACCCAGCCCACAATTTGAGCATTCATATAATCTAGTGAAGTCGTTTCTAAATCAAAAACAAAAGCCGTGCTTTTCTCTAATCTTTGCACCAATGTTTCAAAAGTTTGATTGTCTAATACTAGTGTCTGAGAGTAGTCAGCCATGAAATCGTTACTTGGCACGTTTTCAACCACATTAACCAAGGGTTCAGTTGTTGCTTGTACTGCTGACTTTAATGCAGGCGATTCATTAGTGATATTTAACTGTTTAAGCCACATCGAGAATCCATATTGCTGGAACAAACTGGCCAATTTTATGTTGTCTGCTCCGGGCTCAGTTGTCAGAATATCACAAGGTAAATCAACGTCAAATTTAAGCTGCACCAACTGATAAGACAAATCTAACAACTCAAAACTATCGCGTAATTTTTCACCGACTTTGCCATTAATTTGATCTGCATTGGTTTTGATATCTTCAATACCGCCAAACTGATCTAGCCACTTAATTGCCGTTTTTGGTCCAACACTTGGCACGCCTGGGATATTATCTGCGCTATCGCCAGTCAATGCTAACAAATCTAAGATCTGGTCGGGGCGTACACCCATCTTTTCTACTACGCCTGCTTGATCGTATAAGTCGCCCTTCATATTGAGCTGAGTAATATTGTCACTCACGAGTTGCATCAAGTCTTTATCGCCACTGGCAATAATGGTTTTCAACTTGTTCTCGTCTGCACAACGACTTAAGGTAGCTATCACATCATCTGCCTCAACCCCAGGCACACACATAAAATGAAAACCCATGGCACGAATAATTTCGTACAGTGGCTCGATTTGCATCACCAGCTCTTCATCAGCTGGTTTACGATGGGCTTTGTACTGTGGGTAAAGTTCGTGTCGATGATTTTTACCCTTGGCATCAAAAATAGCAATTAGTTTGGCTTGTGGATATTTTCGTTGTAAATGCTTAATCGCATTAATAACGCCAAACATTGCGCCCGTGGGAAAGCCATCGTCGTTAGTTAAATTTTGCGAAAGGGTAGAAAAATAAGCCCTGAATAAAAAGGCTGATCCGTCCAGTAAGATAAGTTGATGTGACATGCTAAGAAGTTTTTAATCAGGTTATGAAAATTATAGAAATACTATTCAGAATTTTACCAATTTTTACTCATTAAGATAAGACTTAACGACATCTTGAGGTATAAAATAGACTTTATTTAATCAAACTGTTGTGACCACTTCTCAAGCACTCATTAGCGCCCATAATATCAGCCTAAGTCATCATGGCAAGCTTGTATTAGATAACGTTAGTTTCGAACTCAAAGCAGGTGAATTTATCACGCTTATTGGGCCCAACGGCGCAGGTAAAAGCTCTCTAATTAAAGTCTTGTTAGGTTTGATTAAAGCTGATAGTGGTGATATTAAGCGCTCAGGTGACATCAGACTTGGTTATACGCCACAGACTTTTAGCCCCAATCCATTTATTCCAATTTCAGTGATCGGCTTTCTTAATTTAAATCAAAAAGTAGCACAAAACTTTCTACATGAAACAGCCTTGTTAACAGGCATTGAAGGCTTACTAGATTCGCCATTAAAAAGTCTTTCTGGTGGCGAGTTGCAACGCGTCTTACTCGCCCGTGCCCTACTAAACAAACCCAATGTCTTAATTCTAGATGAGCCCGCTCAAAATCTAGATGTCAATGGTCAAATGCATTTGTACAAGCTTATTCAAGACATCCACCAACAACAAGGCTGTGCAGTGCTCATGGTCTCACATGATCTACACCGGGTGATGAAAGAATCAACTCAAGTGTTGTGTTTGTATCGCCATATTTGTTGCATGGGGCAACCTGAAACTATTATTAAAGACAGTCAATTTAATGATTTGTTTGCTGATCAAATGGATGAATTAATGGCCACTTACGAGCATCATCACAACCATTGTCACGAAAATTAGCCCTTATTTATATTACTGAGTAAACATTTTGGCTGAGGTTCGTTGTAAAAAACTGCCTTTGGTTATTTCAATCAACACATCCCACCTCCCCTTGAGTGGCAAAATCACTTCTACTTGGTACACCCCTTCTTTATTCACATACATGGGTTTAGAAAAATCATGCTTCATTTCCAGTGGCCGATAAAAATAAGCGACTGCCTTAGCGGCCGAAAACACTTTGCCGTTTTTAGCACTAACTGCTGTGTAAGTTTGTTCGATACCATGTTTTACAACTTTGGGCGTATTCAGGTTTAAAGTCCAGCCTTGGGCTAATAATTGATTTCTAGCGTTCAATGTTTCACCATACGCCTCACCACTCAAATAAGCATCCTCCACTACTAATCCAGGATGGGTTTCTATTGCGGTGATAATACGATAAACCGTTGCACCGACTAAAATTAAAAATAGTACCAACATGGATACTGCCATTGGGCTTTTTTGAAAAGTCATCGCATACTCTTAGGTGTGAAAAAAGATGACTCGTATTCTAACATTGCATCTTTTCCAGTCACCACAAATACAACCGCACTATTATCACCAACGTCGCGCTCAAATGCTTTTAAATAAACATAAACTGACTTCACATTACCTGAAAGTATGGTGATATTTCTGTGCTGCCTCTGAGAAGTTAAATGGGCAATTTCACTTTTAAAATTGACATCGACTAGCATTGATCCGTGCGTCTTATTCATAATTTTTAACTCATATTTATTACGAATCGAACCATCGGATAGCTGTACAAAAAGTGGCTGTCGATCATGTAACACTTTAAGGTCCATCGGTGCAAGACTAAACAAACCAGCTCCTAATACTGATAAAGCTAACACTAAAATAGTTGAATACACGATTACCCTAGGACGCTTATACAAAGCAACAAAAGGTTTGTTGAATTTCATTTCATCAAGCGAAGTATAACGAATTAAGCCTGTTGCTTTGCCAACTTTAGTCATTACTGAATCACAAGCGTCAATACACAAGCCACAAGTAATACAGCCATATTCTTGCCCCTTACGGATGTCAACACCGGTCGGGCACACAGCCACACATTGATGGCAATCAATACAATCACCTTGGCCTTGTGTATATTGACCTTTCGAAAGCTTGCCACGCTGCTCTCCACGATAATGATCATAGGTTGGCATAATGGTTTGCTTGTCAACCATTGCCCCTTGAATACGGGCATAAGGGCAAATCCACAAACACGTTTGTTCGCGCATGTGTCCTGCAAAAGTATAAGCACCCAGTGAAATGGCAGCAGTGATACTGAGCGTCGTACTGGAGGCTGAACCATCAAAATAATCAGACCAGGACACACCAAAATATAGCATCCAAGTAACGCCGGATAAAAAAGCAATGGCCAGCCAAACCACGTGTTTACTAATTTTAATCCGGATTTTGGTCAAATCCCATGGCGCCACCTCTAGCTTTCGACGCTTAACAGGTGGCCCTTCAAAAAATTCCTCAACCTTGGTAAACATATCTGTCCAAACTGTTTGGAAACAAAAGTAACCACAAAACACACGACCCAATACGGTGGTCATTGCAGCCAGTAGAATGGCTAAGAATAACAACACCATAGTTAGCATCCACAAATCTTGTGGGAAGATGGTTACATCAAACAGATGATACTGTCGTTTTTCAATATCGAACAATATTGCCTGCTGTCCATTCCATGTGATGTAAGGCCCAATAAAAAAAGGCAGCCAAACCAAAGTACCAAACCATTTAAGTAATCGAAATTTACCCCCCATACGCTTAGCATGAACAGTCTTTTCGCCTAAATTTTGTACCCATTGTTCACCTTCTGTATAAAGGTTGTCTATTTGGATATTGTCTTTGCTCATTTCTCTCTCATTTGGCATTGAATCAATTCGCAACATCATATCATTAATACGCTTACTGATGCATTGATATAGGTCAATAACACAGCTAAGCATTCAGTATCAAAACATGCCTCTGATATAATGTTCATTTTTTATTTAACGGATTGATCATGAAAGATATTATTGAAGCAGCTTTTGAAGATAGAGCTAACTTGACCCCACAAACAGCCAGTACAGAAATCAAAGGTGCTGTTGCCGAGGCAATCCATTTATTAGATTCTGGCCAAGCGCGTGTTGCCGAACAACAAGGTATCGGTGATTGGACTGTAAACGAATGGCTCAAAAAAGCTGTACTACTATCATTTAGATTAGAAGACAACGTGCCAATGGCGGGTGGGTTTACTCAGTACTACGACAAAGTACCTTCAAAATTTTCAGACTTTACACCGGAAGAATTCAAAGCAGCTGGTGTGCGCGTGGTGCCGCCAGCCAGTGCACGTCGTGGCTCTTTCATTGCGAAAGATACCGTGCTAATGCCATCATATGTCAACATTGGTGCTTATGTAGATTCTGGCACTATGGTTGACACTTGGGCAACGGTTGGCTCATGCGCACAAATTGGTAAAAATGTACACCTCTCTGGTGGTGTCGGTATTGGTGGCGTATTAGAGCCATTACAAGCCAGTCCAACTATTATTGAAGACAACTGTTTTATCGGTGCAAGATCAGAAGTGGTTGAAGGTGTAATTGTTGAAGAAGGTGCGGTGATTTCAATGGGTGTTTACATTGGTCAATCTACCAAGATCTTTAACCGTGAAACCGGTGAAGTAACTTATGGTCGCATCCCAGCAGGTTCTGTTGTGGTTTCAGGTAATTTACCTTCCAAAGACGGCAGCTATTCACTTTACTGTGCAGTCATTGTTAAGCAAGTAGATGCCAAGACTCGTTCTAAAACTAGTATTAATGAATTACTAAGAGGCATCTAAAGCACATCAATGGATATCTTGTTCTTAATAAAGAAGGCCATCACTTTCTTTATTGAACCATTAGGATTAACCTTAACTTTATTTACTCTAGGCTTATATTTTCTATATAAATCTAGTCATGCAAAAGCCAAGTTTTTTCTAAGTTTTTCTTTATTTTTATTGCTATTTTTTAGCTACCCACCTGTCTCTAATAGCCTAATACAATCATTAGAGAATAAGTATTCAAAATATGATTACAGTCATAATAATATTGAGTATATCCATGTACTAGGCTCTGGCCATCATGACAACCCAGCCTGGCCGTTGTCCAGTCAAATTGGTGGCGCTAGCCTCAAAAGAACTTTCGAAGGCATTAGTATTTTTAAAAAAATTAACAATCCTAGAGTTAAGTTAATTTTTACTGGTTTTGCTGGTCCGGGTAATACCACCCCAAATGCTGAAATAAATGCAAAAATTGCCAGAATTAGCAATATTAATAATAGAAACTTAATCGTCAATGGCAAACCAAAAGACACCAAAGAAGAATCAGTTTTTTCTAAGTCTATTATTGGCAACAAGCCTTTTATATTGGTTACTTCAGCATCTCACATGCCTAGAGCGATGAGCTTATTTGATAACATAGGCATGAATCCAATTGCAGCACCAACTGATTTTAAAGGAAAAAATAAAAGTTTTTTATCAGCACCCAGTATAAGCTCTTTAGAAAAATCAAGAAATGCAATACATGAATTATTAGGTATTGCTTGGGCTTATCTAATGCGTTAAAACTAAAAAACCCACCTTTCGGTGGGTTTTTTATTGGTATTTATGTGTTACTAGTCACGCGTAAACAAAGCGTAGATCACAGCAACTGCTGCTAAACCTACTAAACCATGCGAACCAAGGCTAGCAACAATACCAGTAATAGTGCCGA
>QOAB01000124.1 GCA_003978285.1 Candidatus Thioglobus sp. | reverse complement strand
TCTTTAAATAAAAAACGTCGTATTGTGTTCATCAGTGTTATTTTAAATGGCTTTAACATTAAAATAAATTTTATGCAGCGCATCATTGAACAAAAAATTATCAACCAAACTAATCAAGCTTTATTGATTAATGTATTGGCTGATGCCACTTCACTCTCAAAACAGGTGCTTAAGTCAGCCTTGGATAAGGGCTGTGTCTGGTTAAAAAGCGGCAAAAAAATCAACCGAGTTCGACGCGTGAAAAAACCGCTTAAGGTCGGTGATGAGGTGTTTCTTTATTTCAATGAGAAGATCTTATCGTCCATCCCTGCCGAGCCTGATTTATTACTCGATAAAAAAGATTATAGTGTTTGGTTTAAACCTGCTGGCGTATTCGCCCAAGGGTCTAAATGGGGGGATCATTGTGCACTGACTAGATTGGTAGAGAAGGCACTCAATAGAAATAGTTTTTTAGTGCATCGACTCGATCGCGCCACCAGTGGAATTATGATGGTTGCACACACCAAGCATGCTGCTAGAGACTTATCAAAGCTCTTTGCTGATCGCAAAATTAATAAAACTTATCTGGCCATTGTCGAGGGAGAATTCAATACCGATATGCTTACCATTAATGAAAAAATTGATGATAAATCTGCCATTAGCCATATCAAATTACTAACTTTTGCCAATAATAGATCATTACTTGAAGTGCGTATAGAAACTGGCAGAAAACATCAAATTAGAAAACACCTAAGCGGGATCAATTACCCTATCATTGGTGATAGACTTTACGGCAATGCGGATAAAAACCATCCAGAGGATTTACAACTACAAGCCATTCAACTAGAATTTACTTGTCCAATTACTCAGCAGCCTATTCAAATTGAATTAAGCGATAAAAGAAAAATTAAATTCTAAGAACAGTCTTTTTCGACTTCACGATCCCAGATGGCGGGAATAATGATAGCCAAACACTCAGCAACGCTTAAATTTTCACAAATAGCGGGCTCATCAGCTCCAAGCGGATGTTTGTGTTTTTGCATGGTTGGTGTATTGGTGTCTTTCACAACCACATTTTGATCCTTCTTTTGATCTTCACAACCAGAAAACAGCAAAACCAATAATAAAAAAACTTTAATCATTGTTTTCATTGTAACCCAATAGACTTGAATCTATAAGATAATATCCCCATCTATTAACTATTGATTAATAAAAACAAAAATACCATGAAACGAATCTTTCTATTTTTACTCACCAACATTGCTATTATCGTCTTACTTAGCATCACCCTAAGCCTACTTGGAGTTGAAGGCATTTTGGCAGCCAATGGCTCTGATCTTGACTTGCAGGCACTGCTTGTTTTCTCTGCTGTTTTTGGTTTTGGTGGTGCTTTTATTTCGCTACTGATTTCTAAATGGATGGCAAAACGCATGACCGGTGCCGTTGTTATCGAATCACCAAATAATAACTTGGAAAAGCGGTTAATCGAAACGGTTGAAAAGCAGGCTAAAATTGTTGGCATTAAAATGCCAGAAGTGGCAATTTTCCCATCAGCCTCAATGAATGCTTTTGCCACTGGTGCTAGTAAAAATAAAGCATTGGTTGCTGTCTCTCAAGGTTTATTAGACTCAATGAGTCAGGGTGAGATTGAGGCAGTGGTTGGCCATGAAATGAGCCATGTGGCGAATGGTGATATGGTAACTTTAACCCTAATACAAGGCGTGGTTAACACCTTTGTAATTTTCTTCTCAAGGGTAATTGGGCACATTGTTGACCGTGTTATTCTAAAAAATAATCGAGGTCATGGTATTGGTTATTTTGTAACTACCTTATTTGCACAAATTGTCTTATCAATCTTAGCTTCTACTATTGTCATGTATGTTTCTAGAAAGCGTGAATTCGTAGCTGATACGGGTGGTGCAGACTTAGCCGGACATCAAAATATGATTAATGCACTCAAACGTTTAGGACAAGTAGAACCAGAAGCGTTACCTGAGCAAATGGCGGCATTTGGTATTGATGATAAAAAAGGTTTTGCTTCGTGGTTTTCGTCGCATCCACCCATTGAAGATAGAATCGCAGCACTAGAAGCGCGCGCAACAAATCGAGCATAGAAATGGCAATTGCAATTAAATCCAGGGATGAAATAACGAAAATGCGTGTGGCTGGACGCCTAGCAGCTGATGTACTTAACATGATAACACCCAAGGTAAAAGCTGGCATCACTACTGATGAATTAAACAAGCTTTGCCATGATTATATTGTCGATGTGCAAAACGCTATTCCTGCACCACTGAATTATCACGGCTTTCCAAAATCTATTTGTACCAGTGTTAATAATGTGGTGTGCCATGGGATTCCTGGCGATAAAAAACTAAAAAAAGGTGATATTGTTAATATCGACATCACCGTAATTAAAGACAGTTATCACGGCGACACTTCAAAAATGTTTATTATTGGCAAGTCAAGCGTCAAAGCTCAACGTATTTGTAGAATTGCACAAGAATGCATGTATCTGGGTATTAAACAAGTTAAGCCTGGTGCTCACTTGGGTGAGATTGGCAGAGTAATTGGTGCTCATGCTACTAAAAATAACTGCACTGTGGTGCGCGATTATTGTGGTCATGGCATTGGCTCAGAATTTCACACCGAACCACAAGTGATTCATTATGATGATGGTAGTGTTGATAAAAGCCCAGTTTTAGAAGCGGGCATGACCTTCACCATTGAGCCTATGATTAATTTAGGTGGTTTTGAAGTGGCCACCTCTAAAGTTGATGGCTGGACAGTCACCACTAAAGATCGCTCACTTTCCGCTCAATGGGAGCACACTATTTTAGTCACTGAAGATGGCTATGAAATCCTCACACTTAGAGACGAGGAGTCGATATAAAGCCTTACTCGTTGTGCTAAAATAATGCTTTTATTATTAAGTGGCTAAGCGTTGAAAAACCTAAGAAACTATTT
Organism: Candidatus Thioglobus sp.; assembly: GCA_003978285.1. Next base: position 11,912 of record QOAB01000124.1, on the reverse strand, counting down.
TATTTCCGGCTTGCTTTTTTGGATTCCGTTAGGGTTAAGCATTGTTGTTATTAAATTCTTTTTAGAATTGGTTAATGACATTGTCCCACCTGAATATCTACCTGAAACACTGTTTAACTTAGGCAATACAATTCCTGGTTCTGGCATTGTTTGGGTGGTCTTGGTGATTGTCATTACTGGTGCCTTAGTGAGTAATTTCATTGGTCGAAAGCTACTCGAACTATGGGAAAAATTACTTAACAGAATCCCTGGTTTTAGAGGTATCTATAAAGCGCTAAAACAATTATCAGATACGGTTTTGAGTACTTCTGGTGATAGTTTCAAAAAAGCAGTACTGGTTGAATACCCACGTCGAGGCATGTGGACCATCGCCTTTCAAACGGGTAACTACCGTGGTGAAGTTGAGAAAAAAATTGGTGAAGAAATTATCAATATTTACGTACCAACAACACCCAATCCAACTTCTGGCTTTTTCATCATACTGCCTAAGGATGACGTGATTGAGCTTGATATGAGTGTTGACGAAGCATTTAAACTGATTATTTCTACCGGTGTTGTTACACCAGATCAAACAAAGACTAACTAAAAAAAATTAATTAAAAGTAAGGGTAAATTATGAGAACACATTATTGTGGTGAATTAAGTAAAGACGATATCGATCAAACGGTTGAAATCTGCGGCTGGGTGAATCGTCGTCGTGATCATGGTGGTGTAATCTTTTTAGACATGCGTGATAAACGCGGTATTGCGCAAGTGGTTATCAACCCTGACAATGCTGATTTTGAATTAGCTGAGTCTATTCGTAATGAATTTGTACTAAAAATCACTGGTCAGATTATTGCTAGAGGTGAAGGTTTAGTCAACCCAAAATTAGCCACAGGTGAAATTGAAATCGTCGCAACCCATATTGAAATCTTAAACACCTCTAAGCCGATTCCATTCCAGATTGATTCAACTGATACTTCGGAGGAAGTTCGCCTTAAATATCGTTATTTAGATTTACGTCGTGATGAAATGCAGCAGCGTTTACGTCTACGTTCAAAAGTAACGCACTTTATGCGTGAATTTATGGATGGCAATGATTTCTTAGACATTGAAACGCCTTTCTTAACTAAGGCCACACCAGAAGGTGCACGTGATTATTTAGTGCCTTCACGTACTCATCCGGGTGAATTTTTTGCGCTACCACAATCACCTCAGTTATTCAAACAATTGTTAATGATGTCAGGTTTTGAGCGTTACTATCAAATCGTTAAGTGTTTTAGAGATGAGGATTTGCGTGCTGATCGACAGCCAGAATTTACCCAGCTAGATGTCGAAACTTCATTTATGAATGAAGACGAAATTATGGCAATGATGGAAGAGATGACACGCGGTATGTTTAAGTCTGTCATTGATGTTGACTTGCCTGATGAATTCCCAACCATTACTTATGCAGATGCCATGAAGTTATACGGTGTTGATCGTCCTGATATGCGTATCCCAATGCAAATCACTGACATGGATGAACTGATGCAGGGTGTTGATTTTAAAGTGTTCTCAGGTCCTGCAAGTAACGACGGCTCTCGAGTTGCCGCACTGCGTGTACCGGGTGGTGCAACCATTAGCCGTAAGAAGATTGATAAATACACCAAATACGTCAGTATTTATGGCGCCAAAGGTTTAGCTTATATCAAACTGAATGAAGACGGTCCTGCTTCACCAATTTTAAAATTTTTAGGCGATGATGTAACTGCCAAAGTGATTGAGATGACTGGCGCACAAACAGGTGATATTATTTTCTTCGGCGCTGATAAAACTAAAATTGTAAATGAAGCGCTAGGTAACTTACGTGAACAACTGGCTAAAGATCTAGATTTATTTGAATCTGAATGGGCGCCAATTTGGGTGGTAGATTTCCCAATGTTTGATGCTAATGATGACGGCTCTTTAAGTGCAATTCACCATCCATTTACCGCACCAAGTGTCGATGCTAAAACATTAGAAAAAACTGCTGATACTGCGCTTTCTCGCGCTTACGACTTAGTTATTAACGGCTCTGAGGTGGGTGGTGGCTCTATCCGTATTCACCAAGTTGAAATGCAGCAAACAGTATTAAAACTATTGGGTATTTCTGATGATGAAGCTAAGGATAAATTTGGCTTCCTGCTCGATGCACTTGAATATGGTTGCCCTCCTCATGGTGGTATGGCTTTTGGTTTAGATCGCTTAGTCATGATCATGACCGGTTCAGATTCGATTCGAGAAGTGATCGCCTTCCCTAAAACTCAAACCGCTGCTTGTTTGTTAACCGATGCACCTGCAAGCGTACCAAGAAAAGTATTAAGAGAGCTAAGTATTAAAGTAAGCCTGCCAGAAAAAGATTAAATAAAACAACGTGTCGATTCAAGATCAAATAAAGGCCGAACTCAAAGCTCGTAATGCTGTGCTGGTTGCACATTATTATGTCAGTGGCGATTTACAAACCCTGGCGGAAGAAAGTGGTGGCCTTGTTTCTGATTCATTAGAAATGGCACGCTTCGGACAAAACTGTGATGCAGATACTATTATCGTTGCAGGCGTTAAATTTATGGGTGAAACAGCTAAGATCCTTTCCCCTGAAAAAACCATTTTAGTACTTGACGAAGGTGCTACTTGTTCGCTAGATTTAGACTGCCCTATTGATGAATTTTCCAAATTTTGCGACCAACACCCTGAGCGCACAGTCGTGGTTTACGCCAATACTTCGGCCGAGGTTAAGGCGCGTGCTGATTGGGTGGTTACCTCGGGCAGCGCACTAACTGTTGTTAAACATTTAAGCGAGCAAGGTGAAAAGATTTTATGGGCACCCGATAAGCACTTAGGTCATTACGTCCAAACACAGACAGGCGCTGATATGATTTTATGGCAAGGGGCTTGTGTGGTGCATGAGCGCTTTAAAGCAGATGCATTAGCAGTACTCAAAGAAAAACACCCTGAAGCAGCTGTATTAGTACACCCTGAATCCCCTCAAGCAGTGGTTGACCTAGCTGATGTAGTTGGTTCTACCACGGCATTGATTAATGCAGTTAAAGACAGAGACGAATCTACTTTTATTGTGGCTACTGATAATGGTATTTTTCACAAAATGCATGAAGTAGCGCCACACAAAAAACTGATTGAAGCTCCTACTATGGGCGAAGGCGCAGATTGTGAATCTTGCGCCCATTGTGAATGGATGGCGATGAACACTTTGGACAATTGCTTAGATACTTTAAAAACTGGAAAAAATGAAATACTCATTAATTTAGATGTTGCTAAAAAAGCCAAGGAATCCATACAAAAATTACTCGACTTTACTGCATAAAAGGTAAAATCTCAATTACTCATATTTTCGGAGACATCGAACATGGCAGGACACTCTAAATGGCATAACATTCAACACCGAAAAGGTGCGCAAGATGCCAAGCGTGGCAAGGTATTTACTAAGCTTATTAAAGAAATTGTAATCGCTGCTAAAACAGGTGGTGGTGTTATCGAAAACAACCCATCGCTACGCATGGTGATTGATAAAGCCCTAGCTGCCAACATGAAACGTGACACCATCGAAAGCGCGGTTAAGCGTGGCTCTGGTGATTTGGATGGTGAAAACTACGATGAAGTACGTTATGAAGGCTATGGCTTAGGGGGTACTGCAATTATGGTTGATACCTTAACAGATAATCGTAACCGCACGGTGGCCGATGTACGTCACGCATTCACTAAACATGGTGGTAACTTAGGCACAGATGGCTCAGTGGCTTACTTGTTTAACAAGCAAGGTTTTATTAGTTTTGCCTCGGGTGATGAAGACCAAATTATGGAAGCAGCACTAGATGCTGGTGCAGAGGATGTAATTAGCAATGAGGATGGTTCTATTGATGTGATTACCACCTCTGAAGATTTTTTTACGGTGAAAGACGCACTGTCTGACGCAGGACTTGAAGCAAGCCATGCCGAAGTAACTATGGAGCCCGCAACTCGCGTTGAGCTCAATCTAGGTGATGCGGAAAAATTCATGAAACTGATTGATCGATTAGAAGATCTGGACGATACGCAAGAAGTGTATCACAATGCCGATATTTCAGATGAGGTAATGGCGCAGTTATGATTCATACCCATCAAGGTATTAGTGCTATTAGTGCTTTTAAAACCAAAGCTTTACAGGTAAAAATATCAAAAGCACAGTCTGGTTTAAACTTATTGGCGGCTGAATTTATTCACCTTGCCGACCTTAATGATGCACTCACAAAAGTAGAAATAAACCACCTTGACCACTTACTATCTTACGCACCAGTGTTATCAGTTAACGCAGTGCAATCTAGTGTTGTTGTTATTCCTAGATTAGGCACCATTTCGCCTTGGTCATCTAAGGCAACTGATATTGTGCACTTATGTGATATTAACAAAATCAATCGAATTGAACGCGCAACTATTTATCATTTTGATGCCAAAATCACCAATTCACCACAAGTGTTGGCTGCAATCATGGACAAAATGACCGAATCAGTTTTAGATTCAATTAATGATGCGCACACCCTGTTTGATAATTTCGAACCACAGCCTCTTACTAGTGTTAATATTCTTGGCGATGGAAAATCAGCTTTAGAAAAAACCAATACCGAGCTCGGCTTAGCGCTTAGTGATGGTGAGATCGATTACTTGGTTGAAAGCTTTATAAAGTTAGAACGAAACCCAACTGATATTGAACTGATGATGTTTGCCCAGGCAAACTCAGAGCATTGTCGTCATAAAATATTCAATGCCGATTGGACTATTGATGGTGTTGAGCAGGCCAAAAGTTTATTCTCTATGATTCGCAATACTTATCATAAACATCCAGAAGGCTTGCTTAGTGTTTATTCAGACAACTCTGCAGTAATGGCAGGATTTGAAGGTGAGCGCTTTTATGCTGACGAAAATGGAAAATACATTAGCTCGACAGAACATAGAGCAATCTTAATGAAAGTTGAAACTCACAACCATCCTACTGCGATTGCCCCACACCCTGGTGCTGCAACTGGTTCTGGTGGCGAGATTCGGGATGAAGGTGCTACTGGCCAAGGCTCAAAACCTAAAGTAGGCTTGTGTGGTTTTAGTGTTTCTAACCTTAAAATTAATAATGCTCAACAACCTTGGGAAGTTGATTACGGCAAACCTAATCAAATTGTCTCAGCACTTGATATCATGCTCGAAGGGCCAATTGGTGCCGCTGCGTTTAATAATGAATTTGGCCGACCAAACACCTTGGGTTATTTTAGAACTTTTGAACAGCAAACACCGAACGGTGAAGTGCGTGGTTATCACAAACCGATTATGTTGGCAGGTGGCTTAGGACATATTCAAGAACAACATATTCAAAAAGGCGATATTCCAGTTGGTAGCAAAATTATTGTTTTAGGTGGTCCAGCCATGTTGATTGGCTTAGGTGGTGGTGCCGCCTCATCGGTTAAAAGCGGTGAACAAAGTGAAGACTTAGATTTTGCATCTGTACAACGCGCCAACCCTGAAATGGAAAGACGTGCCCAAGAAGTGATTGATCGTTGTACTAATCTTGGTGGTGACAATCCGATTATTTCAATTCACGACATTGGCGCTGGTGGCTTATCAAATGGCTTGCCTGAATTGGTGAATGACTCAGGTCGTGGCGGTCATTTTGAATTACGCAATATTCCAAATGACGACAACCAAATGTCACCACTTGAGATTTGGTGTAACGAATCTCAAGAGCGCTACGTTCTTGCTATTGCCCCATCTAGCCTAGATTTATTTAGCAGTATTTGTGCACGTGAACGCGCACCATTCGCTGTGCTTGGTGAATCTACCAAAGCCCAAGAATTGATTTTAAGTGATTCTCTATTTGACAACAATCCAATTCAGATGCCAATGAGTGTGTTGCTAGGCAACCCGCCAAAAACCAGTATTGATGCTCAAACACCTGTTGATAATCTTAATGCACTTGACACTAGCGATATCAAACTTGATGAGGCAATTACTCGCATTTTGCAACTACCAACCGTTGCTAGCAAAAATTTCTTAATTACGATTGGAGATCGAAGCGTTACCGGCATGGTTGCTAGGGATCAATTTGTGGGTCCGTGGCAAGTGCCGGTAGCTGATTGTGCAATCTCATTAGCGGATTATGTCGGATATCAAGGCGAGATAATGTCATTGGGCGAAAAGACACCACTGGCATTAGTCAATGCTGAATCTGCCGCTAGAATGACCATTGGTGAGGCATTAACCAATATGTTGGGTGGTTATGTTGAAGACATTCATCATATTAGCCTAAGTGCAAATTGGATGAGTGCCAGTGGTCATCCGGGTGAAGATGTCAAATTATTCGCAGCGGTTAAAAGCGTAGGTATGGATTTATGTCCAGAATTAGGCCTAACGGTGCCGGTTGGCAAGGATTCAATGTCAATGAGAAGCTCTTGGGTTGAGAATGGTGAAGACAAAGCAGTTACTGCACCATTGTCATTAATCATTACTGCTTTTGCAAAAACGCCCGATGCAAGATTACAAATTACACCCTTATTAAATACAGATGAAGCATCTGAATTATGGTTGATTGACCTAGGCTTCGGACAAAATAGAATGGGTGGCTCATGCCTAGCACAAGTGTACAACCAAGTTGGTGATGTTGCACCAAACCTTGACGATGGCTCAGTATTTAAAAACTTTTTCTCTGTTATTAACCAACTTAACAAAGAAGGATTAATCAGCGCCTATCATGACCGAAGCGATGGCGGTGTAATAACAACACTGTTAGAAATGGCATTCGCATCACATTGTGGATTAACCATTAAAACAGATAGCGATATTGAGCACTTATTTAATGAAGAGCTTGGTTGTGTCATTCAGGTTAAATTTGAAAACAAACAAGCGGTGAATGATGCTCTATCTGCTGCAGGGCTTGAATCTTGCACGCGCTCAATTGCAACAATCAATGACTCAGACACTATTGAAATTATCACCAATGATCAAGTAATTTATACTCAGTCACGCCCTAAACTACACACACTTTGGTCATCAACTTCATACGAAATTGCCAAATTACGAGACAACCCAGACTGCGCTCAACAGGAATTTGACAACATTAAGCAAACGACAACAGGTCTTAAATCAGACTTAAGTTTTAATGTTGATCAGTCGATTGTAACGCCCTATATTAAAACAAACGTTAAGCCTAAAATTGCCATCCTTAGAGAGCAAGGTATTAACGGTCAAGTTGAAATGGGTGCGGCTTTTGATAAGGCTGAATTTGACGCTGTTGATGTTCACATGAGTGACATTCTTTCAGGTCGAGTTTCTCTGGATGAGTTTAAAGGTTTAGTTGCATGTGGTGGATTCTCGTATGGTGACGTGCTCGGTGCAGGCCGAGGCTGGGCAAGTTCTATTCTTTATAATGCTCGCGCTAAAGATGAATTTGAGGCATTCTTTAATCGTGAAGATAGCTTTACCTTAGGCGTCTGCAATGGCTGTCAAATGATTTCAAATTTATCTGAAATCATTCCAGGCACTCAACATTGGCCAAGTTTTAACCGCAACCTTTCTGAGCAGTTTGAAGCACGTTTTTCAAGTGTTAAAATTGGTGAATCTAACTCAATCTTCTTAAAAGATATGCAAGGTTCAACCATGCCAATTGCGATTGCTCATGGCGAAGGAAGAGCCTCATTTGGCAATGCTGATGTAACCAACATCGCATTGCAATATGTAGATCATAACGGCGCAGTCACTCAAGCCTACCCTCACAATCCAAACGGATCAGAGCAAGGTGTCGCTGGTGTAACCAATGACTCTGGACGCGTAACTATTATGATGCCACACCCAGAACGTGTTTTCCGTGCGGTACAAAATTCACACCATCCAAAAGACTGGAATGAGCGTAGCCCTTGGTTACATATGTTTGAAAATGCCAGAGTTTGGGTTGATTAACGTTTGAGTTAAGTGGCCTCAGCGAAGCGGAGGTCGCGCTTGAGTAACCTGTTGAGTTTATTCTTTAGTCAGAACATATTTTAGAATTTCGATAACTTGCTCTGGTGTTGTGGCCCATGCCATTGCCGAACCATCAACCTCTTTCAACGGGTGCACTATGTCCTCATCATGGAGGGTAATGTAAGGCTTGCCTAATGCAGAACAATACCCAGCATCGAAAGCTGCATTCCATTGCTTGTACTTATCTCCGAAACGAACCACAGCTACGTCACAGTTTTCAATAAGGGTCTTGGTACGTATTGCGTTAACTTTTGCAGATTTATGATCGCGCCAGTAATTGACACTTTCTACACCAAGCACATCACCTGCAGCGTCACTAGCTTCATGATCTGTGACGGCAGACGTGAAAATAATGGGTAGGTTGTGCGCCTCACACCCATCTTTTAAGCGTTGCCTCCAGTCTGTATGTATTTCACCAGAAAGATATACGTTCAAATTCATGCTTATTCCTATATTAATCGATAAATATAATCGATTTATCGATTTAAAACCCAACTATTTATTATTCATCAAAATCATACCATCAAGCTGATAATAATTTTAATTTGTTACATAAGATAGAAGATTACTGCAAAATAGTGTCTGATATGCTCACCGACACAACCTAGGCTTAGTCAGTTATAGAGTTGCTTAGAGCGATATTAATGTTCTTTGTATTTATCAAATTAAGTAACGATTATGAATTATCAGCTAATTCGCTCTAAACGCAAAACATTGAGTTTGAACATTAACAGCAATGCCGAACTAATTGTTCGTGCGCCGAATCGATTATCTGTTAGAAAAATAGAGCAATTTATTAATGAAAAATCCAACTGGATTGATAAAAAATCAACATCTATCCACGCTAAAAAATCTCAAAAACCTAATTATGCAGAAGGTGAAAAATTCTTATATTTAGGTGGTGAATACCCATTAAGTGTTAACACTTCCCATGCTAAAGGGTTGAGCTTTGATGGGCAAATGTTCAGCCTTGATATGGGTGAAAAAAAAGAATTTTTAGCTTGGTATAAAGCCGCTTTTAAAAAAGTCGCCCTACCTAGGTTGAATTATTATGCAGATCTCTATCAGCTTAATTATCAACAAGTTCGCCTTAAGACGCAACAAACCCTATGGGGTTCTTGTAGTAGTGTGAATAACATTAACCTCAACTACTTACTTATTATGGCGCCAATGAGTGTTATTGACTATGTGATTGTGCATGAACTTGCCCATACAAAGATTAAAAACCATTCGAAAGATTTTTGGCAATTGGTTGAATCAATATTGCCAAAATATAAAGCCAGCAAAAGCTGGCTTAAAGAGAATGGTCACAAATTACACAACTTATAATTATGCACTAATTTTGCTTCTAAACTTTTCTGCTGCTTCTTGCATGGCTGCCTGCAAAGTACCCATTTCAGACATCTCAACAATAATGTCACCGCCGCCTATTAACTCAGAATTGAAATAAATTTGTGGAAACGTCGGCCAATCTTGGAAAGCTGGCAAGTTTTGCATAACCTCTTGGTCGTCAAAGATATTGACATAAGCAAACTCAACACCGGTTGATGCTAGTGTTTGTGCAGCGGTCGATGAAAAACCACACTGTGGAAACTGAGGCGTTCCTTTCATATAAAGCACGATTGGTGCACTGTCTACTTGGGCTTGAATTCTAGCCATTACGTCCATTGTATTACTCCTGTTTAATTCTTAATGACTATGTATTTTACTCTTCTATTGCCTGTTACGCAATTATTCTATTGTTTAACCGCTTGAGAAATCGTGTACTTCTGCCCTTGTTTGAGTTTTTTATAGTTGCCAAACACTGATTTAAAATTATCTTTAATAAAATGTCGCAGGCCATTAATAGTGACAAAGGTGATTTTTCCACCAGGCTTGAGTGCATCATAAGCATCATATAAAATAATACTGAGTTGCTCTCGGCCTACTTTAGCAGGTACATTAGAAATTATTTGGTCAAAATAGTTGTCTTTATTTACACTCAAAAATGCATCAGACAAATAGGCTTGTGCATTATCAATATGATTAAGTTTAGCATTGTTGTTTGATAACTCAACTGCAACAAAATCTTTATCCACCATGTGCACCTCACCCTGCGGGCAAGATTTTGCCACAGCCAGCCCTATTGGTCCATAACCACAACCCAAATCAAGGCACTTATCCTTTTTAGTAATATCTAAATATTTCATTAATAGCAAAGTACCATCATCAATCGCACGTGGACTAAACACACCCCATCGCGTTTTAAGGATTAGATCATGCCCCAACAACGTGGTTTGAATACTGAGATCTTGCTTTAGCTTAGGAATATCTTGACGTGTAAACATAAGTAATTATTTTTGTTTTTTAAGGGATTTTTTCTTAGCTTTGGCTAAGATAATTTGACTGGCATGATCACCAATATGTTCTTCACCACGCGCTTTAGCCAGTTGTATTTGGCGCTCTCTTTCACGATAACGACTGACTTGGGTTTCACTGCGAGAACCGTGGCAACGCGGGCAAGATACGCCTTTTTCATAATGAGGGTGTTGTTTGTCTTCCTGCGTAATCGGATAACGACAAGCATGGCATTGATCGTATTGACCTTGCTCTAAGTTATGCTTCACGGCAACACGATCATCAAATACAAAACACTCACCTTCCCACAAGCTCTGCTCTTCATTCATCTCTTCTAAGTATTTTAAAATACCACCTTGTAAATGATAAACCGTATCAAAACCTTGAGATTTCAAATAAGCCGTTGATTTTTCGCAACGAATACCGCCGGTACAAAACATCGCTACTTTCTTGCCGCGATATTGTTCTAAATTATCTTTAGTGTAAGTTGGGAACTCTCTAAAGGTTTCAGTATTGGGGTTGATAGCGCCTTTAAAACTACCGATTTCGTATTCATAATTATTACGGGTGTCAATCAATACTACGTCAGGATCGCTAATGAGTGCGTTCCAATCCTGGGGATTGACATAAGTACCAACTGAAGACAAAGGATCGATGTGCTCAACACCTAGCGTTACAATTTCTTTTTTAAGCTTGACTTTTAATCGCTTAAATGGGGTAGTTTCACTGTGAGAAAATTTAATCTCTAGATTGTCAAACCGGCCATCATCTTGCAAAAAATGAATAACACCATCAATAGATGCTTTTGAGCCTGAAATCGTGCCATTTAAGCCTTCTAAAGCCAAAAGGATCGTGCCTTTAACCTCTAACTTGACCATTAGCTCACGCAATGGAGTGCGAAACGCTTCAAAATCGTCTAATCGCACAAATTGATATAAGGCACAAACAGTAAACATAAAAATTTATTGAATAAAAAACCACTATTTTACTGTATCAATATAATCAATGCTGATATTACACATAGGTCAAGCAAGTATAATAAAGCTCTTTAATATTCACCCTATACGTGCTCGACTCTATTCAATCTCCGCAAGATATCAAACAACTGGATTTAGACCAACTACAATCCTTAGCGGATGAAATACGTGCGTTTCTAATTGAAAATATTCAAAAAACCGGTGGTCACCTTGCGCCCAACCTTGGCACAGTTGAATTAATCGTTGCCATGCATTATGTTTTTGACACGCCTGATGATAGCTTTGTGTTTGATGTGGGACATCAGGCTTATACACATAAGATTCTCACCGGTCGAAAAGATAAAATGCACACACTCAGAAGAAAAGATGGCTTGAGTGGCTTTACCAAACGCAGTGAAAGTGACCATGATGCATTTGGTGCTGGGCATTCGTCCACTTCAATTAGTGCGGCGTTGGGTATTGCCATCGGCAACAAAGTCAATCAAGTTGATCACAAATCCATTGCAGTTATTGGCGAGGGCGCGCTGACTGGCGGCATGTCGTTCGAAGCACTCACTCATGCCGGCGATTCAGACGCCGATTTACTCATCATTCTGACTGATA
>QOAB01000001.1 GCA_003978285.1 Candidatus Thioglobus sp. | reverse complement strand
AGTTTCAATTGTTGGAATTATTCAAAGCTATTTTATTGATAATCGTTTTATTCAAAGTTTTTTTGTTCAAGCGGTTGGGCCCAGCTCAACCTTTGGAAATAAAAATATTTCCACTCATTTTATTGTAATGGCTTTGCCAATTAGCATTGCTTTTTATTTAAAGTCTAAAAATAGTAAAAATTTAGTGTTATACGCCTTGTCTATTTTTATTGGCCTTTGGTATTTATATCTTACTCAAGCACGACAAGCTTATCTTGCTATAACTGTAGAGTTTTTAATTTTATTACTCTTTGTTTTAATAGATTTTATTCGTAACAGAGAACAATCATTCATTTATACCATCACCCTAAAAAAATTAAAAATATTACCGATTGTATTTGTTTCTGTTTCGTTATTGATAGTGGGGGTACTAAAGAATGATGAGATTTTAGATAAAATACAGTCGTTAGATTATAAAAGCAGTATGAATGCGCGATTACCTGCTTGGAAGAACACTCTTGTAATGATTGAAGACAACTTGTTAATTGGTGTGGGGGTTGGGCAATGGTCAGAAACATACCCATTATATTATGACAAAATAGAAAAAGATGTAATTTTTAATGAAAAAACCAGACTCAGAAGGTTGCATAATGACTATCTTGAAATACTGTCTAATGTAGGTTTGATTGGTTATATTTTTTTATTTTGGTTAGTTTTCTTGATTGTTAAAAGAATGTGGTTTATTTTGACAAACACTGAAAATAAAGACAGAATACTGGTTATGGGTATTGCATTAGGTGCGATTGGTTTTGGCGTTGTTGCTATGTTCTCATATCCTGTTCATACTTATTTACCTGCATTTTTATTACTGACTTATTTTGGATTGTTAGAGTTAAGTTTTATTCATAGTCACAATAAACTATCTGGCACTTTGCACGTGTCTAGTAATTTAATAATAAAATTTTTTAGTATTTTATTATCACTATTGATAATAATTTATTCTGTGCGCTGGGTATTGTCTGAGCATTATTATCATTTGTCAAAAAAATATGGAAAAAATGAAGAGTTTAATCTTGCAATTAATGCAGGAATTAAAGCTATTGATTTTAATTCGTTAAATGCTAGGAACTACATTACCACAGGTAATAATTATTTAAAATCAAAGCATTCGTTGAATGCAATTAAACAGTTTAATCAAGCTATAGAGTTAATGCCATTCAATGTATTGACACTATTAAATTTAGCATCAGCTTATAAAATGTCTAGCAATGTTCAAATGGAGTATAAAACCCTTAACACTGTGTTGGATATTGATCCAAAAAATGTTATCGCCTCTACTAGACTGGTTAGGATTTTCACAGAAAAGAAACTTTATAAAGAAGCCACCGTTGTATTTAGGAAACTAAAAGATAATTTTGAATATTTTAAAGATAGAAATGGTTTTGGACCATATCATGGCATTGTTGGTCAGGTTGCTATTTTTGTTGGAGATTATCAATATGCAAGATATGTTTATAACGACGCCCTTGATCGAAAAATTAATGCTGATAACTTAATAAGGCTAGCCGCTTTAGAATTTTTTAATTTAGGAAACTTAGACACAGGTGCAAGTCTTTATATGGATGCTATTAAATTAGATAAAAACATTCAAAGATTTGAAAAAATTGAAAATTATATAAAGAATTATGAACTTGTTACAGATAAAGTACACTAACGTATAATTCACGAATTATTGATTAATTATTAACCAATGGCATTAATTGTACAAAAATATGGTGGCACTTCAGTCGGCTCAGTTGAGAGGATTCAAGCCGTCGCTAAAAAGATTAAAGCCTTTGCCGATGGTGGTGATCAGCTGGTGGTGAGTGTGTCTGCCATGAGTGGTGAAACTAACCGCATGACGGCACTTGCCAAAGATGTTCAAGAAACGCCTTCTTTAAGAGAGATGGATGTACTCTTGACGACTGGAGAACAGGTGACTATTTCACTACTTTCTATGGCTTTGCAGGCGCTAGGTTGTGATGCGATATCGTATACCGGTTCTCAAGTGCGTATTACTACCGATAGCGAACATGGTAAGGCGCGTATTAAGTCGATTGATGACCATCGTATTCGTGCTAGCTTAGACGAAGGTAAGGTCGTAGTTGTGGCTGGCTTTCAAGGGGTGGACGAACAAGGGCATATTACTACCTTGGGTCGTGGTGGCTCTGATACTACTGCTGTAGCGTTAGCGGCAGCGCTGAATGCTGACGAATGTCAGATTTATACCGATGTTGACGGCGTATACACCACCGATCCACGCATTGAGCCAAAGGCTAGAAAAATGAAGTCTGTGAGCTATGAAGAAATGCTGGAGATGGCATCGCTCGGTTCAAAGGTTTTGCAAATCCGTAGTGTGGAGTTTGCATCAAAATACAAGGTACCTTTAAGGGTGTTGTCGTCTTTGATTGACAATCCTGTAGGGACATTAATTACCAGTGAGGAAAACATTATGGAACAAGCCGTTATTTCAGGCATTGCGCACAATATTGATGAGGCTAAGTTAAGCTTAATTGGTGTGCCAGATGAACCGGGTATTGCTTTTAAAATTTTAAAGCCAATCAGTGAAGCGAATATTGAAGTTGATATGATTGTGCAGAGTGTGTCTGCACGTGAAGGGCTAACTAATTTTGCCTTTACCGTGCATCGTAGTGACTTTGATAAGGCGCAAGCAATCTTACAAGGTATTTGTGATGAGTTAAGTGCTATGGGCGTACAAACTGATGATAAAGTGGTTAAAGTGTCTTTAGTGGGTATTGGTATGCGTTCACACGCAGGTATTGCAGCGCAGATGTTTGAAGTATTGCATCAAGAGAATATTAATATTCAAATGATTTCTACTTCCGAGATTAAAATATCAGTTGTAATTGATGAAAAGTATTTAGAATTAGCGGTGCGTTCATTGCACAGCGCATTTGAATTAGATAAGGAATAGAGATGCCAGGATTTGACGATAGAGATGGTTTTATTTGGTTTGATGGTGAATGGGTTGATTGGCGTGAAGCTAAAGTTCACGTATTAACACACACTTTGCATTATGGCATGGGTGTGTTTGAAGGTGTTCGAGCCTACCAAACTGATAATGGCCCAGCAATTTTTAGAATTGAAGAGCATACGGATCGGTTGTTTAATTCTGCCAAGATTATGAATATGGACATTGGTTTTTCTAAAGAAGAGATCAATCAAGCTCAAAAAGATGCCGTAGTTAAAAACAACCTTGATAGCGCCTATATTCGCCCAATGAGTTTTTACGGCTCTGAAGGTATGGGTTTGCGTGCTGACGGCCTAAAAGTGCATACGATTATTGCTGCGTGGGAATGGGGTTCGTACTTAGGCGAAGACAACATGGAAAATGGTATTCGTGTCAAGACTTCAAGCTATACGCGTCACCATGTTAATATTGCGATGACTAAGGCTAAGGCAAATGGTAACTACATTAACTCTATGTTGGCTTTGCAAGAGGCGTTAACTGATGGGTATGACGAAGCATTGCTACTTGATATTGATGGTTTTGTTGCTGAAGGTAGTGGTGAAAATTTCTTCATTATTCGTGATGGTGTTATTTACACGCCGGATTTAACTTCGGCGTTGGCTGGTATTACCCGTGATACTATCTTTACTTTGGCGAAAGATTTGGGTTATAAAATTGTTGAAAAACGCATTACGCGTGATGAAGTGTATTGTGCTGATGAAGCTTTCTTTACCGGCACAGCGGCAGAGGTAACCCCGATTCGTGAATTGGATAATCGCACAATCGGTACTGGCACACGCGGGCCAATAACCAAGCAATTACAAGCCTTGTACTTTGATTGTGTTTATGGTCGTAATGAACAATATAAAAATTGGATAGCGAAAGGAGTATGTCGATGAGTGCAACAGTAGATGATTTTCAGAAAAAGCATGTTAGCTTTTCTATCGTAGAAGCTAAGGATTTGCCATTTCATTGTCCGCCCAAAGAGACGAGCAAATGGAGTATGCACCCTAAGGTTTTTTTGAAATTTGATTCAACAGGTAAAGCCACTTGCCCGTATTGCGGTGCAAGTTATGAACTGGCTTAATCGCCTTTGATCATATTATGGGCAATCAACCAACCAATGTTGTTTTAGTCGGCCCTATGGGCTCTGGCAAGACTTCGGTTGGCCGTCGTCTTGCTTGTGTGTTAAAGCGTGATTTCTTTGATTCCGATTTTGAGATTGTTGCCCGCACCGGTGTTGCGATTGATCATATTTTTGACGTAGAGGGTGAAGAAGGGTTTCGACAACGCGAAACTCAAGTGCTCAAAGATTTGTGCGAAATCCCTAATATTGTCATTGCCACTGGCGGTGGTATTGTTATCAAAGAAGAAAATAGAACGCTACTAAAGCGTGATAGTTTTGTGGTGTATTTATCTTCCAGTATTAAGCAGTTGCTGAAACATACGGCTAATTCTAAATCACGCCCTTTGTTAGAGCAATCAAGTAATCGAGAGCAAACCATTCGTGATTTAGTCAACGCTAGAGAAGATTTTTATCAAGAAGTTGCTGATGTGGTGATTGAAACCACGGGTAAAAAGCTCTACGCTATTATTAATGAAATTAAAAAAGCAGTACTGAAATGAAGCAAATTTTTATCACTATTTTAATATTATTGACTGGCTTTAATGTGCAAGCAATCAATGAGCATGAGTTTGTTGAGCAGCTAAAATCCACCCATCCTTTTTTTGAGCAACAAGCATTAAGCAGTCAGATTAAACAAGTTGAAAAACGCCTAACCAGAGCTAATGAAGATTGGATTATTTCGATTAATGGTAATTATAAAAATGAAAATGCTAGCGATATATCATCGAGTACTTATAACAAATTAAACACAACTTCGGCCGATGTTTCTGCAACACGAAAAATTGCGAATTCAGGTAGTGATATTACCTTTAAACACACTTGGAAAGATAAAAATAAAGACGTTAATACGACGCGTAATCGATTTTCATTGGATTATACGTATCCACTATTGCGTAATCGAGATGGTGTGAATGACCAACTTGATGGGGATGTTGCCCAAATTTCCATTGAGAAAAATACGCTTGAACGACTTGAACAGGAAGAAGATTTTATTCTTAAAAAACTCAAACGTTTTGTTGATTTAGCCTACGCACAAGAGCAAAAAATAATCAATGATCGCCGATTGGTTTTGGCTGAGCAAGAGCTAAATTTAGTCAAGCAAAAATTTGCTGCTTCTGTTGTAGATAAGGTTGATGTCTTGTTGCAAGAAGATGCCTATCAAAGGGCGCAACAGCAATTATTACAAGCACAGCAAGACCTAATCTTGTTGCGTCATGAAATAGCCATTACATTAGCGCTTAACTTTGATCAAGTGGTTGCCAAAATAGACTTGTATAAAACTTACACTCCTAAAGAGGTTCAGTTATTAACACATGCTAGAGTGTTAAAAATTACCGCTTTAGATCAAAAAACTTTGAAGCGACAACTGCTTAGTTTTAAGAATAAATCAGAAGCTAAGTTGGATTTGAATTTAGGTTTGGCAAGTGAAGGGGAAAACACCAGTTATTCAAATTCACTGGAAAATCAAAGTGCTACTTGGAATGTGGGTTTGGGCTTGTCGTATCCACTTGGCGGGGTTAAAAGTAGTAACAATATCAAAAAAGCAGAAATTAAATTGGCGCGTTTAGCGCAATACAAAAGAGAACAGTTGCTTGATATTAATGTACAAGCCACTACACTTAAAGAGAAGATTAACCTACTAATGCAAATGCTTAAATCTAATAAAAAGCAAATTTCAATTGCCAAGGCTAGAACTGTAGAAGAAAGAGAGCGTTATGCCAATGGTAGCGGACAGGCAAGTTTTGTGATTAGTGCACAAAATAATGAGCAAAATGCTCAGCTTGGCTATGCACAGGTCGCCACAAATTATCAAAAAGCAGTGCTAGATTTCAAAGCAACGATTGATCAATTGGTTCGATGAATCAAAACATCGTTAGGTACACACTTACCCCTAAAGACTTACACGCCCATATTTTTCAAGTCGAGTTAACGCTTGATAATCCTAACCCATTGGGACAGGTTTTTTCATTACCAAATTGGATTCCAGGTAGTTATTTAATTCGAGATTTTTCTAAGCATATCGTTAGTATCAAAGCACAAAGTTGTGGCGAGACGATTGCCATTAAAAAATTAGATAAAAATCACTGGATCACTCAGCCTTGTGATGAAAGTATTATTTTAAAATACGAGCTTTATGCTTTTGATTTGTCGGTACGTTGTGCTTATCTAAGCAATGAGCGCGCCTTCTTTAATGGTAGTAGTGTGTTTTTGAAACCTGTTGGCTTTGAGGATAACATCTGTGAGTTGGTTATTAATTATCCGACAAATAATATGTTGGGTGATTGGAGTTGTGCCACCACTTTAAAACTTGAATCAAAAGACGAGGGTTTTGAAATTTACCAAGCTGATAATTATCAAGACTTGATTGATCATCCGGTGGAGATGGCTGATTTCACTCGCTTTGAATTTGAGGTTAATAATACGCCTCATGCCATGACATTGACTGGCCAACACACAACGGACATCGCCCGATTAAGAGCTGATTTGGTGCGTATTTGCCAATACCACATAGATTTCTTTGGTGGTGATGTTCCGTTTGATCAGTACTTGTTTTTAACGTTGGTGAGAACCAAAGCTTATGGTGGTTTGGAACACAAAAAATCTAGCAGTTTGATTTGCTCTAGAAAAGAGCTGCCAATCGAAGATAAGCCTGAAATTAATCCTGATTACACGCGATTTTTAGCGCTTTGTTCACATGAGTACTTCCATGCATGGTGGATCAAAACCATTAAGCCAGCGAGTTTTCATGTGCTTAATTTGGGGCGGGAGAATTACACCGAACAGTTGTGGATTTTTGAGGGTTTTACTTCGTATTATGATGAGCTGTCACTATTGCGTACTAAGCTGTTATCACCGGAGCAGTATTTAACCCTATTCGCCCAAACACTGACTCGTGTACAAAAGAGCCAAGGTCGACATAAGCAATCATTAGCTGAGTCGAGCTTTGATGCTTGGACTAAGTTTTATCAGCAAGATGAAAATGCACCGAATGCGATTGTGAGCTATTACACTAAGGGTGCTTTATTGGCCTTTGTGCTCGATATTGAGATTCGTAACCGTAGCAACGATACTCAGTCATTAGATGATGTGTTGAAATTGATATGGGCTAATTATCAAGACACCGGTTTAGAAGATGATACGGTACAAAAAGTTGTTGCACATTTAACTCAAAGTGATTTTACTAAATTTTTTGATGATTATTTGTATGGCGTAAGTGAATTACCACTCAAACAAGCATTTGCCTATGTGGGCATAACTTGTGAATTTAGCCACAAAAAAGCAGAACTCTCTAATATCGGTATTGGCATTAATAAAACCCAAGAATTTGCTGTTATTAGCCATATATTAGAGGGCACTTGCGCTCAAGCAGCGGGCTTATATGTTGGCGATAAAATTATGAGTATTGACGGTATTAAAGTACAAGCCAAAGATTTGGCGAATGCGATTGACTCTTACGCCGAAGACAGTACGATTCAAATTGGATTTTTAAGAGATGAATTATTGAGCGAGTTAAGTCTTACAATAGCGAACAGTAAGCCAACATTTTGCACTTTGAGTATTGCAGATAATCTAACCAAGGACACTTTAAAAAGACAAGAGCAATGGTTTTACCACGACTAAATTTACCTAAATTATTGGTTAAACCTGTTGGCCGTGCCATTAGTGATTTTGGCATGATTAAAGCGGGTGATAAAATATTATTGGCAGTTTCTGGTGGTAAAGACTCTTTGAGTTTATTCCACATTTTGCGTCATTTTCAGCGTCATTCTCCAGTTAAGTTTGAATTGGGTGTTGTCACGATTGATCCTCAAGTTGAGGGTTTTGAGCCGCAAGCGCTTGAGTCTTTTTTTAAGCAATTTGACACACCTTATTTTTTTGAAGAATTTCCGATTATGGAGCAAGCCAAAGAAAGCATGAAAGGAGATTCTTATTGTTCATTTTGCTCTCGAATTAAGCGCGGCTTGATGTATAAAGTAGCCAGAAGAGAGGGTTATAACGTTTTAGCTTTGGGCCAACATTTAGATGATTTGAGCGAGAGTTTAATGATGTCAATGTGTCACAATGGTAAGATTCAAACCATGAAAGCGCACTATATTAATGACGCAAAAGATTTGCGTATTATTCGCCCAATGGTCTATGTGCGTGAGCGCCAATTGGCCGATTTTGCTAAAACAGCTGATTTACCTGTGATTGCTGATTCATGTCCAGCCTGCTTTAGTATGCCGACTGAGCGAGAATATTTTAAACAATGGTTGTTAGAAGAAGAAAAGCGCATTCCCAATCTGTATAAAAACCTGCTCAGCGCAATGAAACCTATGCTGGATGAAACCAAGGATTTGATCGATGATTAAATTTATTTTAACTTTTTTTTCAATTTTACCATTGAGGCTTAATCATTTTATTGGCGCTACAGTTGGTCGATATTTGTATTTGACGAACAGTGATTCTAAAAAGGTTGTAAGTAAAAATATACAAACTTGTTTTCCTGATTTAAGCGATATGGAGCAACAAAACCTTGTTAAAAAATCTCTAATTGAAACCGGCAAAGGCTTGAGTGAGTCTGGCTTTATTTGGTTTAATAGTTTTAAAAATAATGCCACATACATTACTAAGACAACAGGTATGGCGCATTTAAAGAGTGACTCACCGGTTATATTATTGGTGCCACATTTTGGCTGTTGGGAAATTACAGGTAGAGTGTTATCATTAACCAAACCAGTGACATTTTTATACAAGCCACTGAGAAAGTCTGAGCAGGAAGAATGCTTGATTTCTAAAAGACAACAGGGTGATTTGTCGATGGCAACGGCTGATAAGAAAGGCGTGATTAAATTGCAGCGTGCCTTATTTAAAGGTGATTTAATTGGTATTTTGCCAGACCAGGACCCTGGGGAAGAGGGTGGTATCTTGGCACCATTTTTTAATCATGATGCACGTACCATGACACTACTGGCTAAGCTTGTTAGAAAGAATAATGCCAAAGTGTTGCTAACTTGGGCAACTCGATTAGAAAAAGGTAAAGGCTACGAATTAAACTTAGAACCTGTGAACATTTTGTCGGATTCTGGCGAACTTAAAGATGATGTGGTGTTGATGAATCAGACGATTGAAAGTTTAGTTAAGACCAGGCCTGAGCAATATTTATGGAACTATAAACGTTTCAGATCCGTTATTGATTATTGATTAAAGATGCCTTATTAAGTTTATAAGTGCTCTATGATATAATCTGCCCATGAAATTTATTGAAGACATTCAAAGTGTATTTGATCGCGACCCTGCGGCAAGAAATACTTTTGAAATAATTACTTGTTATTCGGGCGTGCAGGCGATGCTGTTTTATCGTCTGACGCACCGCCTATGGTTGTTAAAGCTTAAGTGGTTAGCCAGATTTATCTCAATGTTAGCCAGGTGGATTACTGGTGTTGAAATTCATCCTGGTGCGGTGATTGGCCGACGTTTCTTTATCGACCATGGTATGGGTGTTGTCATCGGTGAAACGGCTGAAATTGGTGATGATTGTACGCTTTATCATGGGGTTACTTTAGGTGGCACCACTTGGAAAAAAGGCAAGCGCCATCCAACCTTAGGTAATAATGTGGTGATTGGCGCTGGCGCCAAGATCTTGGGCCCTATTATTTTGGGTGATGATGTACGCGTAGGCTCTAATTCAGTGGTGGTCAAATCAGTTGATAACGCTCAAACTGTCGTTGGTGTGCCTGCGCGCGTGTTAAAAGACTCTAAAACACAAACCGATCATTTTGAATCTTATGCAGTGAGCACTGATGTAGATGATCCTACGGTTAAAGCCATTAATTCAATTTTGTCACATATTCACGATATGGACGAACAACTTAATATCGTCTCTAAAAAATTGGATATTAAAGACCAAGACGATATCGACGTTGATAAGCTAGAAATCGAAAGTAAGTAAGAAACCTTTTATTTATTTATAAGCTCCTTGTATAAAGTAGGGTTTTTTTACTTGACTAAAATACTAGGTTAAGTATATAATAATACCCTGTTAAAAATTAAGGACTAGTATGCAATTAACAACAAAAGGTCGTTACGCTGTAACAGCCATGTTAGATCTAGCATCTAATAGTACTGGAAAGCCTATTACGCTCGATATTATCTCGCAAAGACAAAACATCTCATTGTCTTATCTTGAACAATTATTCGCCAAACTTAGAAAAGCAGCACTGGTTAAAAGTGTGCGTGGACCTGGTGGTGGTTATTTGCTAGACACGGCAGCTGAAGACATTACTTTGACGCAAATTATTGAAGCGGTTGATGAAAACATCGATCTTCGTCGTTGCAAAGGAATGAGTACTTGTCATAGTGGTAAACAGTGTATTTCTCACCAGCTTTGGTGTGAAGTGAGTGACCAAATTAGAACATTTTTAAGCAGTAAGAATTTACAACAAGTGATCGATGATCACCAATTAAACAAAGGACTATAAAGAATATGTCAGTACCTACTTATATGGATTATTCAGCAACTACGCCGGTGGATAAGCGTGTTGCTTCAATGATGATGAAATACTTAACCATGGATGGCGATTTTGGTAACCCAGCTTCGAATTCTCATTATTACGGCTGGCAGGCAGATACCGCAGTGAAAAATGCCAGAAAACAAGTGGCTAGCTTGGTGGGTGCAGACCCAAGAGAAATCGTTTGGACTTCAGGTGCTACTGAAGCAAACAACTTAGCAATTAAAGGTATTGCCCATTTTTATAAGAAAAAAGGCAATCATATTATTACCCTTAAAACTGAGCATAAGGCTGTATTAGATACATGTCGTCAGCTAGAAAGGGAAGGTTATGAAGTGACTTATTTAGACCCAATGCCAAACGGTCTGTTGGATTTAGCCGTTTTAAAAGCTGCGATTACTGATCAAACATTATTAGTGTCTATCATGCACGTGAATAATGAAATTGGCGTGATTCAAGATATTGAAGCCATTGGCAATATTTGTCGTGAGCGTAAAGTATTTTTCCACGTTGATGCAGCTCAAGCTGCTGGCAAGGTAGCGATTGATTTATCAACGCTACCGGTTGATTTAATGAGTTTTTCAGCACATAAGATTTACGGCCCTAAAGGTATGGGCGCTTTGTATGTGCGTCGTAAGCCACGTGTTCGTATCGAAGCACAAATGCACGGTGGTGGTCATGAGCGCGGTATGCGTTCAGGCACCTTAGCCACACACCAAATTGTTGGTATGGGGGAGGCTTTTGCTATTGCTGAGGCAGAGATGGTGGAAGAAAATGCAAGATTTAAAGTGTTACGTGATCGTTTGTTAGCAGGTTTTGTTGACATGGAAGAGGTGCAAGTCAATGGTGATTTGGATCAGCGCATTTCAGGCAACCTTAACATTAGCTTTAACTATGTAGAAGGTGAGTCGTTGATGATGGCAATTAACTCTATTGCGGTGTCTTCTGGCTCTGCTTGTACATCAGCCAGTCTTGAGCCATCGTATGTATTACGCGCTCTAGGTTTGAATGATGAATTAGCACACAGTTCTATTCGTTTTAGTATTGGTCGTTACACGACTGAAGCAGACATTGATAAAGCCATTGTGTTGGTTCGTGACAAGGTGCAAAAATTACGTGATTTATCGCCATTATGGGATATGTTTAAAGATGGAATTGATATTAGTAAAGTTGAGTGGGCTGCACACTGATTACTATACAAAATATAAGGATTATCTAGCCAATAAAGGGTTAGAATGACAACAAAAGGATTATTAGGAGAAATAAGATGGCATATGGTGAAAAAGTACTCGATCATTATGAAAATCCACGCAATGTGGGTGTATTAGATAAAGACGCTAAAAACGTAGGTACTGGCATGGTGGGTGCACCGGCTTGTGGTGATGTAATGCGCTTACAAATTCAAATTAATGACGATGGCGTGATTGAAGATGCAAAATTCAAAACTTATGGTTGTGGTTCGGCTATTGCTTCAAGTTCGCTATTAACCGAATGGGTTAAAGGCAAGACACTAGACGAAGCTGCACAAATTAAAAACACTGACATTGCTGAAGAGTTAGCGCTACCTCCGGTTAAGATTCACTGTTCAGTGTTGGCTGAAGATGCAATTAAAGCTGCGATTAACGACATTAAGAGTAAAGCGTAAAGGCATAAAATGGCGATTACGTTAACGAAAGAAGCGTCTGAGCGTATGGCAGGATTTTTGTCCAGTCGTGGTTCGGGTGTTGGTATTCGTTTGTCTGTGCAAACCACCGGCTGTTCTGGTTTAGGTTATAACATTGAGTTCGTGGATGCTGTCAATGAAGACGATACCATTTTTAAAGATAATGGTGTTAAGGTAATTGTTGATGCTAAGAGTCTAATTTATATCGATGGCACTGAGATTGATTTTGTTAAAGAAGGTTTAAACGAAGGATTTGAATTTAACAATCCGAATGCTAAGGCCGAATGTGGTTGCGGCGAATCATTCACCGTTTAGCTCCTTTCCGCTATGCAAAACTACTTTGAGTTATTCTCTTTAGATGCTGATTTTGCAATAGATTTAACCAGCCTAGAGCAGGCTTATCAGTCACAAATTTCGGTATTTCATCCGGATAAGTTTGTCACTAAAAGTGATAAAGAAAAATCTATTGCCTTACAGAACACATCACTTATCAATACGGCGTATGACACGTTAAAATCTCCTTTGTTGCGAGCAACCTACTTGTTAGAATTACAAGACATTAATGCCTTTGATGAGAAAGACACACAAATGGACATAGACTTTTTGATGAATCAAATCGCCTTAAGAGAGCAATTAGAATCGTTAGAAGGAGTTAAAGACGAATCAGCACTCGATGATTTTATTGAACAAGTGAGTCAGAAGGTGACACAAAATATAGAACAAATTAGCCAATTATTTGAGCTTGATGATTTTTCTAAAATTAAGAACCTAGTGAGAGAATTAAAGTTTTATACACAGTTGAATGTACAAGCTAACCAACTGATGGATGAATGGCTTTAGAATAGAATATGGCATTATTACAAATATCAGAGCCGGGGCAATCAAGCGTACCACACCAGCATAAACTGGCAATCGGTATTGATTTAGGTACGACTAATTCGCTAGTAGCTTCAGTTATGAGCGGTGTTAGTACCGTCTTAACTGACGAGAATAATGAAGCGATTCTACCTTCAGTTGTTCATTGCGGCAAAGATAATAAACTCACAGTGGGTTGTGATGCCTGCCCGTATGCAAAAACTGATCCAACCAATACCATTGTTTCGGTTAAACGATTTATGGGTTTGGGTTATAAAGAAGTCATTGAGTTTAAGAACTGCCCTTATCAATTGGTTGAAAATGGCAACAATGTTTTGTTTCATACCGCCATGGGTGATTTGAGCGCCGTTGAAATTTCATCGAGTATTTTATCATCACTTAAAGAAAGAGCCGAACAAGCACTGGGAGGCGATCTGGTTGGCGCTGTCATTACGGTTCCCGCATATTTTAATGATGCACAGCGCCAAGCCACCAAAGACGCAGCAACCCTAGCAGGTTTAAATACATTGCGTTTACTTAACGAACCAACAGCGGCAGCAGTAGCTTATGGCTTAGAATCAGGTGAAGAGGGTATTCATGCGATTTATGACTTAGGTGGCGGTACATTTGATATTTCTATTTTAAGTTTTCAAAAAGGTGTATTTAAAGTATTGGCTACAGGTGGGGACTCTGCACTAGGTGGTGATGACTTTGACCAGCTGATTATTGACGATTGTATTGCCACATTAGATTTGGGTGAGCTAACACCGACCCAGATGCAGAAAATTAAGCAATTTGCACGTACAGCTAAGGAAACCCTAACACAAAGCGATTATGCCGAATTTGACTGCATAGAGGCGCCTTATCGTATTACCAAGGATAAGTTCGAGTCTTTATCTAAAGCTTTGATTAAGCGCACCTTGCTATTAACCAAGCGCACCGTTAGAGATGCCGAAGTGGAAATGAGCGAGATTAAAGATATAGTTATGGTGGGTGGCTCTACACGTATGCCATTAGTAAGAGAAATGGTCGGTGATTTATTTAACAAGCCGGTTTTATGCAGTATCAATCCAGACGAAGTCGTGGCCAAAGGGGCAGCAATTCAGGCGAACCTTTTGGCAGGTAATAAGTCAAAAGATGACATGTTGCTATTGGACGTATTGCCTTTATCTTTAGGCTTAGAAACCATGGGTGGTTTGGTAGAAAAAGTCGTGCACCGCAACACGACCATACCTATTGCCCGCGCACAAGAATTTACCACCTTTAAGGATGGTCAAACCGCGATGAGTGTACATGTATTACAAGGTGAGCGTGAATTGGTGAGAGATTGTCGTTCATTAGGTAAATTTGAGCTTAGAGGTATTCCACCAATGGTAGCAGGCAATGCGCGCATTCGTGTTGAGTTTCAAGTGGATGCTGATGGCTTGTTATCAGTGAGTGCAACCGAGGAAAATTCTGGCGTTAAGGCGGACGTAACCATCAAACCTTCTTATGGTTTAACCGATGCCGAAATGGAAAAAATGCTCAAAGACTCTGTTTTATTTGCCAAAGACGATATTGAAATTAGACAGTTGCATGAAATGCAAGTAGATGCCAAACGTACACTAGAAGCGATTGATTCAGCTCTAGCTAAAGACAAAGATTTGCTAGAAGAGTCAATGATTAAAGCAATACTAAAAGCAAGAACAGAATTAGAAGAAGTGTGTGAAAGTGACAATGAAAAAATTATTAAAACTGCCACTGATCACCTAGAAAAAGTCAGTGAAGAGTTTGTAGAGATACGTATGAATAGTACGGTTATGAAGGCCATGAAAGGCCACAATGTTGACGAATTTTAAAAGGAAGCCTTATGCCACAGATTATTGTATTACCCCACCATGAGT
>QOAB01000102.1 GCA_003978285.1 Candidatus Thioglobus sp. | reverse complement strand
AAAAACAGGGAAAATCATAAACAACCCGAACATACGAGTTGCCATAATGGATGAGATTTTAAGCGCGAAGAAGCGCTCTTGCTTGTTCATTAATGTGGGTTAAATTTAGTCTTCTAGCGAGTAGTGCGGTGTGTAGAGTGGATAGCTCTTTTTGAGTACACGGCGTGCATCTTTAGCCAGTGTGTTAGCGCTGATAACATCGTAGTTATGTGCCATTAAATGCAGTGCTGCTGGTACTGATGGCGTATTAGGGTATTTTTCAATAATGTATTTACTACGGTTAATAGCAGCGATGTTAGCACCTTTTTTAGTGTAGAAAATTGCCACAAAAAGCTCGTGTCTAGAGAGGATGTTTCTGAGGATGATTAGGCGTGATTTTGCCTCTTCTGAATATTCAGTTTTGGGGAATTTTTCAATTAAAGCGAGGTAGTAATTAAAGGCATCGCGTACCGAGTCGACATCACGCTGGGCGTTATCAGTAATGCTGTATTCATCTAAGATTGAGCGAGATTTGTCTTCTGAAATAACACCGCGTAGGTAGTATGCATACGGAGTTGAAAAATGATTTGGGTAGAGCTTAATATAGCTATTCAGGCGATCAATGGCTTGGTCGTAGTCTTCACTTTTATAAAGGGTATAGGCGATTTCTAGCTTGGATTGTAGGGCGTATTTTGAGCCGGGGTAAGCCGCTTGTAGTTGCTCATAAAGCTCAATACCTTTATCCAAAGAGCCTGCTGAAATTTGTTCTTTAGCTTCTTCAAAAAAAGTTTTAGGTGACCAGCCTTTAGTAATAGATTCTCTTTTGGTTTCTTCTTCCCAAAAACAACCGCTCAATAGCAGTGTTAATAGTGGAAGCATTAGCATTAGTTTGACTGTACGTTTCATGAGTAAGCGAAGGTATTATTACAAATATGTAGAAGCATTATACTGAGGTGATTGTATTATAATGGCAAAGATTTATCCATAATTTAACCCTATTTTCTTTAAATGAGTTTATTTGAAAAAAGAATTCTAATTAGCGACCTATGTGAGAAGCTGGATACCTATATGCCAAAGGGTCAGGTTGAGGGTGTCTATCAAGCTTATATTATGGCTGCTGCTGCGCATGATGGGCAATTTCGCCGCTCAGGTGAGGCTTATGTGTTTCATCCGATTAATGTGGCAATGATTTTGGCCGAGCTAAAGCTGGATTATTACTGTATTACTGCAGCGTTATTACACGACTGTATTGAAGACACAACCTTAACACACGAAGACATTGTTAACGACTTTGGCGAAGAAGTGGCGCATATTGTACAAGGGGTTTCAAAGCTAACGGGCTTAGAGTTCCATTCAAATATTGATAAGCAGGCGCAAAACTTTAGAAAGTTATTTTTAGCCATGAGTACGGATATGCGGGTGATGATGATCAAGCTTGCTGATCGTTTACACAACATGCGCACACTCAAATCAATGCGTCGTGACAAACAACTTAGGATTGCCAAAGAAACATCTGAGATCCATGCGCCTATTGCTAGGCGTTTGGGTTTGAACAGTATCAGAGTTGAGTTAGATAACTTGTGTTTTGAGATTATTAATCCTTATCGATATAAAGTATTGACACGTCAGATTAAAAAACAATGTGGTAATCGTAAAAAGATTATTAAGCACATTCAAAGGGAAATTGAAAACCGACTTAAGCAAGAAGGTTTGGACAAAGTAAAGATTACTGGGCGTCAAAAGCAACCTTGTAGCATTTATAAAAAGATGAAAATCAAGCAGTTGAAGTTTTCTCAAGTACTTGATATGTATGCTTTTAGAGTGATTGTAGATGATGTGTCGCAGTGTTATCAGGCACTGGGTATTATTCATAATTTGTATAAGCCTTTGCCGGGCAAGTTTAAAGATTATGTGGCACTGCCTAAATCGAATGGCTATCAGTCATTACACACGGTGTTGTTTGGGCCAAATAAAATATTTATTGAAGTACAGATTCGGTCAGAAGATATGCATTTTGTCTCTGAATACGGGATTGCTGCGCATTGGCATTATAAGAGTGATACTAGCAACCCTGCAGAATTAGCAAGTAACTGGCTGGGCTCGTTGTTAGAGATTCAGCAAAACTCAGGTACTTCGGTTGAATTTTTAGAAGAAACCAAGACTGACTTGTTCCCCTCAGAGGTGTTTGTGTTTACCCCTATGGGTGAAATTATTCAGTTACCTTATAAATCAACCGTGCTGGATTTTGCCTATGCGATTCATACCAATGTGGGTAATCGAACCCTAAGGGCTAAGGTAGACCAAGTCAATGCATCGATTTCAGCTGAGTTAAGATCAGGGCAGACGATTGAAATTATCACTGATAAAAAAGCCAAACCACACCCGACTTGGTTACAAATAGCCGTTACCGTTAAAGCTAAATCCTCTATCAAGGCTAAATTAAAAGAAGAGTCTACTTCTGAGTTAATACAGCTGGGAGAGTACTTACTGAGCAATGCTTTGGAGTATCAGGGTGGTGGTGAGCCAATTAGTGAAGAGAGTTGGCAGGCGTGTTTACAAGACTTTAAGTGTGATTCTAAAGAAGATTTATATATGAAAATCGGCCTATCTGAAGCAATGGTATCTGTTGTGCTAAATAAGCTTCAATGTGATGGTAATCATTGTGTGATTAAGAATATCAGAATTACAAAAACTCAAGGTAAGGCCATTAGCTTTGCGCATTGTTGTTATCCAATTCCAGGCGATAAAGTGGCTGGTGTTTTAACCAGCAGCAAAGGTTTAGTGATGCATCGGTTTGACTGTGGTAATTTGATTCATGCCAAGCACAAAAATGAACAATGGTTAGAGATTGATTGGCAAGCAGATGAAGCTGAAGATTTTGAAGTATTGATTCGAGTTCAGGTAGAAAATCGCCGCGGTATGCTGGCTTCTATTGCCAACGTGATTGCTCAGATTGGCGTTAATATTGAACACTTGGAGGTAGAAGAAAAAGACCACTCAATGAAGGCACTGAATTTGGTGATTAGTGTGGCGAATTCTGACAAGCTAGACGAAGCCCTATATGCGATAAAAAGCTTAGAATTTGTACACTCAGTTGCACGGGCATAATATTTACAAAAACAGGTGAATTTTCACCCTTAGTAAGCCCAATTTTTGATTAAAATTAAGCTTATCTTTTATGTATATTTTCCAAGGTATTAATATGAAATGGACCGACTCCCTTGATATTGCAATTGCGCTAGACGAGGCACACCCTGACTTTGACCCAACTTTTATTAATTTTGTTGATTTAAGACAAATGGTCATCGCATTAGAAGAGTTTGATGATGAAGAGGATAAATCAGGCGAAAAAATTCTTGAGGCGATTCAAATGAACTGGCTCGAAGAAAAAGAATGAAATTAATCAAGTTATTTATTGCATTCGTTGTATTGAATTTAGGCGCCGCCCAAGCGGTATTAGAAGTTACTGTGGTAAAAAAGGATGAAAATGCCTTTCCCATTATTGTTAGCCATTTTGAATTAGTCGGAAAGGGTGCGCAAGACAAAGATATTTCTAAAATTATTCAGGCCAATTTAGAGCGCTCAGGGCGTTTTAACGTGGTGATTCCAGAGGCTATCATCACTCAAGATGTCGATGCACAGCATTGGAAACGTCAAAACATTGAAGCGGTAGTAACTGGCAATATTAAGCAGCAAAGTGATAAGATTTACAAGCTCTCTGTGAGTTTGTTTGATGTTTATAGCAACAAACAATTATTCACCAAAACCACACGAGTGCATGTAAGCGGTTTTAGAAAAGTAGCACACCAACTTAGTGACCATATTTATGAAGCCTTATTAGGTGAAAGTGGCTCGTTTAATACGCTGTTAACTTATGTCACCGTTACTACTAACGCCAGAGGTAATAAAGAGTACCGACTGAATATTTCTGATTCTGATGCGATGAATGTTAAGAGCCGTATCAAACTAAAAACACCTATTCTTTCCCCGGTTTGGTCGCCTGATCGTTCATACGAGCATAAGAAAATTGCCTACGTTTCTTTTGAAAATGACCGATCTGAAGTATTTGTTTGGTATCCGTATACTCGTCGTAAAATTGTAAAATTACCGCGCTTTGATGGTATTGCCTCAGCACCAAGCTGGCATCCGAGTGGCAAAAGTTTGGTATTAACTTTGTCTAAAAAAGGCAATAAAGATATCTATTCTTACAATCTGGCTGATAAAAAACTAACCCGATTAACACATAACCCTAGCATTGACACCGAAGCCAGTTATTCGCCAGATGGCACACAACTTGCCTTTACCTCTAATCGATCAGGACAAGTGCAAATTTATATTAAAAATCTGACCACTGGTAAGATCAACCGAGCCACCTTTGAAGGTCGATACAATGCCAAAGCGGTATTTTCACCTGACGGAAAAAGCTTGGCGATGGTGCACCGAATTGACAACGATTACCGTATTGCTATGCTAGATATCAAAACCAAAGATTTAAGTATGATGACTAACAACGAGTTAGATGAGTCGCCTTATTTTTCCCCGAATGGTGACATGATTATTTTTGCTACCAATCGCAATAATAAAGGCTTGTTGTCAGTGGTGTCGGTAGAAGGCAACCGATCTTACGAGCTTTCTTCGCAAACAGGCGAAGTGAGAGAACCAAATTGGTCAACTTATTTAGAAAAATAACAACAGGAGAATAAAATGAAAAATATTATACTATTACCCTTTGTCGCCATACTCAGTGCTTGTACAGGTACGGGCGGTTTTTTAGAGTCTAATACCGTGGTGATTGAAGAAAGAGGCGCTGAAGGCAAAACAGTTGATGCGATTGTGCGCGATGAGTCTAGCTTTAACTGGAGTGATTTAACTAAGCCATTCAACAAAGCCACCAACACAACCCAAGCAAATGCTAAGGAACAGGCGGTGGCTAAGTTAAAGGCCAGCGATACTAATTTTGTTTTGTATTTTTCTTACGATGGTGCTGATATTAGCGATGAAGCCACACAAGAAATTATTAAGCATGCAAACTTTATGAGGGACAACTCAAGCGTTAAATTACGCTTAGAAGGGCATGCAGATGAGCGCGGAACACGTGAATACAACTTAGCTTTGGGTGAAAACCGAGCTTTAAGTGTAAAAGAAGTGTTGGGCTTGTACGAAGGTTTAGATGGCAGAATTGAAGTTATTAGCTATGGTGAAGAAAAGCCAATTGCTGAAGCGCATAATGAGAGCGGTTGGGAAAAGAATCGACGTGTTGAATTTATTTATGAGTAGAGGTTAAATGCAAATGAAGCGTTTAGGTTGGGCGGTGTTAATTGGGTTGTTTGCTATGCAAGCACCTTTTAATACGCTTGCCTTAAATGTAGAAAAGGTTATAAAGCATAATTCTAAAAACCTTAAAAAGATAAAACGAGACAATCGAAAGTTAGTTGGTCATATTGAACAACTACAAGAACAGCAAAAAATTTCTGATCAAAAAATTACCGAATTATTTCATTTGATGAGGTACAAGAAATCCTCTAATGTGGTTAGAGAAACCTTATTGCGTGTTAGAGAGCATGACAGAAAAGCCAAAAAACTCTACACCAGCGCTAGAAGCTTATTAGTGACTGATCAATACAATCAGGCCATTAATTTATTTTTGAATTATTTGGATGCCTACCCTGAGAATAACTACGTGCCTGATGCGACTTACTGGCTAGGCAGGGCTTATACTGCTAAAGGTGATCGCCACAATGCAAAAAAAGTTTTTGTTGGTTTTCAGCATGATTATGTTTTACATCATAAGTTTTCTAACTCACTCTACGAACTTGCCATCATCGAGCACGAGCTCAAAGAAGATAAGCGAGCGATTCAATTACTTAAATCTATGATTAAGAAATTCCCAAATCATAATTCTATTATTCAAGCGAAAGCGCTACTTAAAACGATTCAAGCGGATCAAGTAACAACAGATGTCACCAAGCCTGAGCCTGAGGTCAAGTCTAAACCAAGCTTGAAACAACCGTAACCAAGTAAACAAAGTGAAAGTTTTATCTATTCCTAGCGTCGCACTAGATGCGTTGTGCCAACTTAATGCTAAGCGTTATCCGTTTTTGTTAGAAAGTGTTAATCACAATCAGGCGAATCGTTATTCTATTTTGTTTGCACATCCAACTGAGCAGATCGTTCTAAATAATTTGGATGAATTTGATTTTTTATCAACACTAGAATCTAGCATTGACATGCCTGTTGTTCAGAGTGACTTGCCTTTTACTGGCGGTTGGTTTGTGTATTTGTCGTACGAGTTGATTGGGCAGATTGAGCCTGTTTTAAAGGATGATTTGCATTCAGGTGATCAAGCGGTGGCGATTGCCGTCAAAATTCCAACAGCGATTATTATTGATCATACCGATGATCAAACTTATTTGTTAGATCAGTTTGATGATCAAGCACGCATCGACCAAGTGTTGGCAGACATTGAGTATTTAAATGAAATTGAAGCTGTTGCTATTAATGGTGCTTTGTCTTGGGAAGAGGAAAGTAAGTTTCTCTCAGGTGTGCAGCGCAGTCGTGACTATATTGTAGCTGGCGATGTGTTTCAGGTCAATCTATCACGACAATGGCAATATCAGCTCGATTCGGAAATTGCACCAGTGCAAATCTACCAAGCTTTAAAGCGCTCTAATCCGGCACCGTTTTCTGCTTTGGCACGATTCAAGGACTTTAGCATTATCTCTTCCTCGCCTGAGCGTTTGTTTAGCGTAGATGGTGATCAAATAGAAACTCGTCCGATTGCAGGTACGCATCCGCGCGGCAGTGGCGAAGAAGACGAGCGCTTAAAGGCGCAGCTAATTAACCACCCTAAGGAGCAAGCCGAACACATTATGCTACTAGATTTAGAGCGTAATGACTTGGGTAGGGTGTGTGAGTACGGTTCAGTGCATGTAAATGAGATTATGACTTTAGAAAGCTACCCTTATGTGCATCACATTGTTTCTAATATTAAAGGCAAGTTAAGAGCGGATGTTGGCATTAAAGCATTAGTACAAGCTTTGTTTCCAGGTGGTACGATTACTGGTTGTCCTAAGATTCGCTGTATGCAGATTATTGCTGAACTAGAGCAGATGCCACGTCAGGCTTATACGGGTTCATTGGGGTATATTAGTAGTAATGGTAAGATGGATTTTAATATTCTGATTCGTACCATCACTCAGCAAGACAGCACACTAACACTACGTGCCGGTGCTGGCATTGTGTTTGATTCAGTGGCTGAGCGTGAGCTTGAAGAAACCAAACACAAAGCCGAGGGCATGCTAAAAATCTTTGATCATTCGACTAAGGTTGAAACTTAGACGTCATTGGGTAGCGACGCTCTTTACCAAAAGCATTCTGACTAACTTTAGGCCCTGGGGCAGATTGTCGGCGCTTGTATTCATTGTTTAACACCATATTGCTAATACGCTTAACGGTGTCTTGATTAAAGCCTTGTTGAATAATATGTTGAATCGATTGCTTGTGTTCAACGAACAATTCTAAAATCGCATCTAGCTCTTCATAAGGCGGCAATGAATCTCGATCTATTTGGTTAGGTGCTAGCTCTGCTGAAGGCTCGCGATCAATCACACGCCCAGGGATAACATAATCAATAGAATTGCGATAATTGGCTAGACGGTAAACCATAGTTTTTGCAATGTCTTTAAGTGGGGCGAAGCCACCTGACATATCGCCATATAGAGTGGCATAGCCCACTGCCATTTCAGATTTATTGCCTGTTGTGAGTACAATCTTGCCTGATTTATTTGAAACTGCCATGAGTAGGGTACCACGGATACGGGCTTGTAAGTTTTCTTCAGTGGTGTCAGCATCAACACCTGCAAATAAAGGCGAGAGTTGCGTGTTAAAGCTATCGACCATCGAGTGAATGTTAATTTCATGATAATCAACTTTCATACTACTAGCCTGGGCTTTAGCATCCTCAAGGCTCATGCTAGAAGTGTATTCGTACGGCATCATAATCGCTTGCACATGCTC
Organism: Candidatus Thioglobus sp.; assembly: GCA_003978285.1. Next base: position 8,184 of record QOAB01000102.1, on the reverse strand, counting down.
AGCACCCAGGGCATCAACCGCAATGGCTAGCGTTAGTGCCGAATCAATACCGCCGGATAAGCCAATCAATGCACCATTAAACACCCCATTTTTTTCAATATAATCTTTGGTTGATAACACCAGAGCGTCGTAAATGGTTTTTTCAATCGGTTCATCAATGTTTTGCATGAATGGCTGATCTAGGGAATGAGTTAAGACTTGAAAGAAGGGCAGTTGGTGCGTGATTGTGCCGCTAGTATCCATAACAAAAGATCCGCCATCAAATACCAGCTCGTCTTGCCCGCCAACAGCATTGATGTAAATAAGGCTAACATTATTTTCCATCACTCTTTGGCGCATGGTTTCAATTCTTTGTTGGTGCTTGCCTAGCTGAAAGGGTGAGGCGTTAAGGCTGATAATGGTTTGTGCACCATGAGCAACGACAGTACTAATGGGTGCAGCCTCCCATGCGTCTTCACAAATCACCACACCAATTTTGGTTTGTTGGCATTCGAATACGAACGAATCAGTACCGGGTTCAAAATAACGTTTTTCATCAAACACGCCATAATTAGGCAAGCATTGTTTGTGATAAGTGCGTACACGACCTTGTTGTATTAAGTAAGCACTGTTGTACAAATGCCCCTTAACGCGTTCAGGTGCGCCAAACAAAATACTAATATCTTCAGGTAGTTGGGTGCGTATATGCTCAATGGTGGATTCAATCTGATCAATAAAACCTTCACGTAACAATAAGTCCTCTGGTGGATAGCCAATCAGTGCTAATTCTGGAAAAACCAGTAAATGGGCGCCAGATTCATCCGCCTCAAGTGCTAGATTGATAATCGTCTGTGCGTTATTATTTAAATCACCAACAATGGGGTTAATTTGTGCAAGTTTGATTTTGATAGGCTCTGAGCCGTTTGAAAGGTTTTCTAGCTGTTCCTGCCAAAATATGGCCTTCAATTTATTGCCCGTGAGTTTTGCGTGCTCAAGTTTGGTGTTGGCCACCACTTCGGCAGGATTAACACCCAAAATACTGGCAAATTGCCAAGCATGGGTTTCAGATAGGGCCGATCTTCCTGATTTATATTTACTTAAATTAGACTGATTAATGTCATATTTCTGGGCAATCTTATAGTCTGAAAGCCCAGTCTTTTTGCGCACTTTAGCCAAATAATCCTTGGTTTTTAACACCATCATTTACCCCTTAAATTCTATGTATTTTTTACCTATTATAGTTATTATTTACCACTAGTGCAAGACATTCATTTTAGTTAAAAAATACTAGTAGTGGTAAAAGTACCATAAAATACTTATAAGTTATTGATTTAACTATAAAAAACTAATAGTTAATTTTTATTAAAAAAATGACTTTACAAGCAAAAAAAGTAATGGTATATTTCACCCAAATCAACAACAAATCAGGGGAATTGTTATGAATCAAATACACCAACATCTATTGGCAGAGTCTGAATTAAATATTGAGACCATTGGTCTACAACAAAGGGCTTATACCGATGATGCCAAAGCACAGTACGCCCTGGCCAATATTTTTCAAAAAGGTATCCACGTTCCGAAGAATGAAAAACATGCTTTTTATTGGTATCAACGCGCTGCACAGCAGGGTAATTTACTAGCTCAATACATGGTTTGGCAGGCTTATAAGTTTGGTGACGGCACAGAGGTAAATGCACAACAAGCTAAAAAATGGTTTGCCAGAGCATCACTTAAGAGTGCCGGTTCTACACAATCGGTTGTGGCTCAGATATTAGGCGGTGTTACACCACTGCATTAAAACAATTTACATACCTTGGGGGAGGCTCAAATGCGCGTTTTACGTCTTATTAAATCATTATTAGCATTATCAATGCTACTGGCTGGCAGCTCTGCTCTGGCTTCAATTTACAGTTCTTATTCACCATTAACGCACCTTAAACCCTTGTCAATTATTGTTTCTGTGACATTGATTTTAGGCTTATTGTCTTTTTTTCAAAAAAACAATATATAGTACAAAATAGTTGATAAACTTAAATCTTGTAATTCCTTGGGGGGGTTGCTTTTATTTTTATATATATCAAGAGGAGAAGTTTATGAATAAATTATTAAAATTGTCTGCTGCATCTATTTTGGCGATTGGCGCTTATGGTGTTCAGGCAGATACATTGAGTGATGTACAGGCCAAAGGCAGTTTAAGCTGTGGTGTGTCTACAGGTTTGGTAGGTTTTTCATCAGCAGACTCTACTGGTACCTGGAAAGGCTTAGATGTTGATGTTTGTCGCGCTGTAGCTGCTGCTACTTTGGGTGATGCTAAAAAGGTTAAATTTGTACCTTTAACGGCAAAAGAACGCTTTACAGCTCTACAATCTGGTGAGATTGACATGCTGTCAAGAAACACTACTTGGACACTAACACGTGATGCATCACTTGGCTTGAACTTTGCCGGTGTTAACTATTACGATGGCCAAGGTTTTATGGTGAAAAAATCATTAGGTGTTAATAGCGTTAACGAGTTAGATGGTGCAACTTTCTGTTTACAAGCCGGAACAACGACTGAGCTTAACTTGGCTGATTACTTTAGAAGCCATGGCATGAAGTACAATTCATCGTTGGCTGATACTTCAGCACAATCTAGAAACGGTTTTGAAACAGATCGTTGTGATGTGTTAACTTCAGATCAATCACAGCTATATGCACTTAGAACTACACTGAAAGATCCATCATCTGCGATTGTATTAGAAGATGTTATCTCTAAAGAGCCATTAGGCCCTGTGGTACGTCAAGGTGACGACAAGTGGTTTAACATCGTTAAATGGTCGCTGAATGCAATGATTACTGCTGAAGAGCTTGGTGTGACTTCTAAAAGCGCTTACGGTCGTTCTAACAACCCAGAAGTTAACCGTTTATTAGGTAACTCAGGTAAGTTGCATGATTACCTTGGTTTAGATAAAAAATGGGCCTTTAATATTGTTTCTCAAGTGGGTAACTACTCAGAAGCATTCGAACGTAGTATTGGTAAGAATACACCACTTAACATTTCTAGAGGCTTAAACGCACTATGGAGCAATGGTGGTCTTTTATACTCACCACCATTTAGATAAATCATTATCTAGTTAATAAAAGCCAGCCTGATAAATCACCAGTCTGGCTTTTTTATTACTTTGATATGATGACTAAGTCTAAGTCTTTTTTTTCTTTTTTATATAACAACGAAGTAAGAGCATTCTTATTTCAGGTGATGGCATTATTAGCCATTGTTTATTTCTTTTATAGCGCGATTGACAACATGTTCGTCAATATTGAAAGTCGCGGTATTCAAACCGGATTTGGTTTTTTAGAAGCAGAATCAGGCTTCGATATTGCCGAATATTTAATCGATTATTCCCCAACCTCATCTAACCTTACCGTATTCTACGTAGGGCTTATTAACACCATTGTCGTGTCTATCGTCGGCATTATATTTGCCAGTTTGATTGGGCTTATTATTGGTATTGCTAGATTGTCTAATAATTGGCTAATTGCTAAGTTGGCTGGCGGCTATATTGAGCTGTTTAGAAACATTCCTATATTGTTACAGATTTTATTTTGGTACAACATTGCACTAATTAGTTTTCCACATCCGCGTAAAAGTATTGAGTTTTTTGATACTGTATTTGTTAATCTTAGAGGTATTTATCTGCCTAAGCCGATTGCAGAAGATGGGTTTATATGGGTACTGGTCGCCTTGTTGCTAGGTTTTGTATTAAAGATTTTAATGAAACGTTTTTTCAAGAAAAAACACGACGATGTTGGTATTGAAACCCATACGTTTGGTTATTCATTATTATTGATTATTGGCCTTCCAGTAATGGTTTACTGGGCACTTGGTTCACCATTGTATTTTGATTATCCTGCACTCAAGGGTTTTAATTTTAGAGGTGGTATGAGCCTCTCCCCTGAATTTTTAGCATTAGCATTTGCGCTGAGCGTGTATACCGCTACCTATATTGCAGAGGCGATACGTTCAGGCGTTGAGTCAGTTAGTAAAGGACAAAAGGAGGCTGCCCAAGCTATAGGTTTAACTCGAATTCAATCATTAAAACTGGTAATTTTGCCACAAGCCTTAAGAGTGGCGATTCCACCCATTATTAATCAATATTTAAATCTAACTAAAAACTCCTCACTAGCAGCGGCGATTGGCTATGCTGAATTAGTTAGTACCTTTGCTGGCACTGTGCTGAATCAAGTCGGTCAAGCCGTTGAAATTATGCTCATGACGATGGCAGTTTATTTAACCATCTCACTCTTTATTTCTTTAGTTTTGAATATTGTGAATCACAAGATGAAAATTAAGGAGCGATAGATGGCAGTATTTGAGCAACAAGCAACTAAAAAGCCGCCTATTTACCAAATTGGCATCATTCACTGGCTCAAAGAAAATCTGTTTTCTACACCGATTAACAGCGTTTTAACACTATTTTCCCTATATTTTCTATATTTAATCATTCCACCGTTAGCAGATTGGATTTTTTTTGATGCGACTTTTTCTGCTGTGCCAAACGACCAATGCAGTAAAGAAGGTGCGTGCTGGAGCTATATCCGTGAAAATATCAACCTATTTGCTTATGGTTTTTACCCATCAGAAGAGTACTGGCGTCCATTAACAGTTTTGGGCTTGTGGATTACATGTGTGCTATTTATACGTTTGATGGGCACCTACGAACATAAATTTAAGATTGTCATTGCCATGGTTGTTATTTTACCAGTAGTTACTTTCTTTTTACTTTATGGTGGTCTAGGTTTGGAAGTTGTAGAAACTCATAAATGGGGTGGATTAATGCTAACCATAATAATATCTGTAGTTGGTATGATTGCCTCATTCCCACTAGGCATTATGTTAGCGTTAGGTAGAAAATCAGAAATGAAAATTATTAGGTTTTTCTGTATTATTTATATTGAGTTTTTTCGCGGCGTTCCATTGATCACTATTTTATTTATGGCTTCTGTGGTACTGCCACTGTTCTTTGCTGAAGGTGTGAATTTTGATAAGCTTATGCGAGCACTCATTGGTATTACACTATTCCAAACAGCTTATTTTGCAGAGGTAATTCGAGGAGGGCTTCAAGCTATACCTAAAGGTCAATATGAAGCAGCAGATGCGATTGGTTTAAGTTATTTTCAAAAAACTATATTAATTGTTCTACCACAGGCTTTAAAGATATCAATTCCAAATATTGTCGGTTTTCAAATATCATTTTTTAAAGATACAACTTTAGTATTAATCATTGGTTTATTCGACATGTTAGCTATAGTAGGATTAAGTAGTAGTGACCAAAATTGGTTGGGTAATGAGACAGAAGGGTATGTTTTTGTAATGATAGTTTTTTGGGTGATTTTATACTCATGGTCGAGATATTCTAAAACATTAGAAAAACGTTTTAATACAGAACAAGAACATCAAAAGGCTTAAAGATGAGTACAACAGAAAGATTAGATAGTAATATTATTGAAATTAGCAATCTAAACAAATGGTTCGGGGAATTTCAAGCGCTAAATAACATTAACCTAAAAGTTAAAGAGGGTGAGATTATCGTAGTTTGCGGACCATCAGGTAGTGGCAAGTCAACACTGATAAGGTGTGTTAACTTTCTAGAGAAATTCCAAGAAGGTAGCGTTATTATTGACGGCATAAAACTAACAGATGATGTTAAAAAAATTAGACAAGTTAGATCTGAAGTATCCATGGTGTTTCAACACTTCAACTTATTTCCACACCTTAATATTGTAGATAATTTAACACTTGCCCCAATCTGGGTGCATAGCGAAACTAAAAAAGAAGCAAGAGATAAAGCCTTAAAATTACTGGATAGAGTAGGTATAAGGGACCAAGCTGAAAAGTATCCAAATCAACTTAGTGGGGGGCAGCAGCAACGTGTTGCGATTGCTAGAGCATTGTGTACCTCACCAAAAATTATGCTGTTTGATGAGCCTACATCTGCACTCGACCCTGAAATGATTTCAGAAGTGCTAGATGTCATGGTAGGGCTGGCTAAAGAGGGTATAACCATGATCTGTGTCACTCATGAGATGGGCTTTGCTAAAAAGGTTGCGGATCGTATTATCTTTATGGATGAAGGTAGGATTATTGAAGAAAATCAACCTAAAGCCTTCTTTAATAATCCTGAATCAGATCGGTTAAAGTTATTTTTAGATCAAATATTAAGTCAATAATGTTAATTTTTTACTTATTTGATTAAATATTTATCCTGAAACCAAGGTTTTTGTTAAACTTTGCTCATTGATTTGTCTTTATTAAGGTTATTATGAATTTGTTTGGTCGAAACAAAAAGAGTAAAAACGTCCAAAAATTGGATGAAGATTCGAACTGGAACAAAGACCTTAAGCGTAATGATGTTAATAAAACTGGTGCAAAACAACAAGGTTTTGAATTCTATGAAAACCTAGTAAATATAAGGGATAAAGGTATATCGGGGAGTAAGAAAGGACTAAGCTTAATCCTTGACAAAATCACACAGGACCAAGTCAAAATTTTAAAGAATTGTGATGATGAAAACTCAGCTGCCGAGTTGATAAAGATTTTAAAAAGAACCAATAGGACAAAATTTAAACAATCCGTTTTAGATCCTTTGATTGATTTTGGTTTTTTCGAGTTAACCATTCCTGAAAAACCAAAAAGTCCAAAACAAAAATATCGCCTAACTAATAAGTTCGTTAATAAAAAAGTCAGCAACTAGTATTTACTGCTTGAGGAAAGTTGGGTTTCACCCTATTTTCGCTAATTAATCTCAAATCTTTGATTTAAGCCACTTTATTATAAAAATAATATCTCGACCAACCAGACATCCTAATCGTTTAAAAAATATAAAGTCTAAATAATAACTATAACCCATTGATTTTTAATGATTTTTAATGTATTTTCTATTATTTTTAGGTTTTTAAGGTTGTTTTTGCTTATACTATAGTGAGAATTTTACAAAATCAATCATCATGAAAAAAATCACTTTTTTTATTAGCCTCTTATTTTTATCTTTTGGTGTATTTTCTGCCTCTAATGTTTATACGCTTCAGGACAATACTGCTTTAAGGTTAGATAACACGTCCAAATCTAAGTTGTTAAAAACACTCCCTAAAGATACAAAATTAAAACGATTAACCATGCACTATTCTGGCTGGTCGCAAGTTGTATTGGGCGGTTTACAAGGTTGGATTCTATCAGATCAGTTGACCAAAACTACACCAAAAAACAACACTAATACACTAGCTAAATCTAACACTAAAGCGGGTGATAATAATCATTCTGTTCAGATTGAAAACCTTAAAAAATCTTTGGAAAAATTACAACTTAAAAATAAAGACTTGTCCTCTAAAATCGTTGCTATGAAAGCTTTAAACTCTGAATCTACGACTACTGATTTAAGTGTGCTTAAGCAGCAGAACGCTGTACTATCCACCCGTAATAATGACTTGCAATCTCAAGTAGATTCTACGGATGTAGGCAATAATATTAATACGTTATTTACACTTATATTTGGTTTGATTATTGGCTTTATTATTAGCATTGTTTTTGCTCGATCAGCACAGAAAAAGCGTGACAGTTTTAATATCATTAGTCGTTCATATTAATTAATATGGTATTAGTTACTTCTGTTGATGTTTCGATTGAGACTTTTCAAACCTTAGTGATTGATCAATCACACAAACAACTGGTTATTTTGGATATTTCAGCCGATTGGTGTGGCCCCTGTAAGATTCTAGAGCCTATCTTAAATAGTGTGTCAGCAGAGTATAATGAAGGCGAATTTGCCTTAACCAAACTTGAGGCTGAGGATGAAAATATGAAGATTGCAGGGCAATTTTCAGTACGGGGTTTCCCTACGGTTATTGCCTTTATTCAAGGTGTGGAAGTAGATCGTTTTCATTCTGCACAAACACATGATTTTGTACGTGATTTTATTGATCAAAACTTAGAAAAATTTTAATGAAAACCGGAATCTTACTCACCAATCTTGGCACGCCAGATTCGCCTACAAAGCCTGCTTTAAAGCGATATTTAAAGCAATTTTTGTCAGACGATCGAGTCATACAAGCGCCTAATAAACTCATTTGGTGGTTAGCCTTAAACGTGGTTATTCTGAATATCAGGCCTGCAAAATCCGCCCAAAATTATGCCAAAATTTGGGATAAGTTTGGCAAAGGATCACCGCT